>JANXXF010000282.1 GCA_025350775.1 Actinomycetes bacterium | reverse complement strand
CGAGGATGCGCTCGGCGAACGGGCGGTCCCAGAGCAGGTTGTCGAACGGCGACAGCAGGTGGGAGCCGCGCGGCGGGTCGGGGTCGAGCTCTGCGTCGGCGCCGACGTAGACGGGCGGGCCGCCGTCCTCGACCGCCAGCCGTCGCAGGGCGCCGGCCGCGACGAGCGCGTCGAGCTGGGGCTGAAGTCGCCTGACGCCACCGTCGAGCCGCCAGTGCTCGCGAATCCCGGCGGCTGTGAGCGCGCCGCGTCCCGTCACCGCGCGCAGGGCCAGCGTCCGCAGCCACTCCGGCTCGTCGGGCACCGGCGCCTCGAGCGCCGAGCGCGGGATCACGCGCTCGGTGAGGTCGTAGAGCTTCTGGAAGCTCCGGCGGCCGGCCACGGCGAGGTCGCCGGCCGTCCACAGCGCGTCGAGCATCCGCTTCGCGGGCTTCCAGTTCCACATGCCGCCGGAGCGGACGCCCTCGAAGTCCTTCGACCCGAGCGGGCCGCGCTCGCGGATCGCCCCGAGCACGTGCTCGGCCAGCGCCGGGTCGCTATCGATGACGGGGCCGTACCAGTGGTGGATGCGCCGCTCAGCCATCCGCGGGCGCAGCAGCGGGTAGTCCTCGACGGCGAGCAGGCACGCCTCGTGGCCCCAATACTCGAAGAGGCGGCCCTCGCCGAGCAGCCGCGACACGGTGCCTGCCGGGTACGCGCCGACGCGCGAGCCGAGGACGATCCGGTGGCTGCGCTCGACCGTCGAGATCGAGTCGAGCTGGACGCACGAGAGGCGCCGCACGGCAGCGTGGACGGCAGCGGCGGCGGCGGCGCGCGCGGCGACGGTGCCGCCCCCGCCCCCGCCCGCGCCTCCGCCCACGCGCCGGCGCCCGGGCGCGAAGCCCTGGGCGGTGATCACCACGCGACGCAGCCGTGCGAGGTCGATCCGTTCGCCTGCCGTCACCTCAGCCTGGATCCAGGCTCAGAGGGGATGGCCCACGAGCAGCGGATCGCCGGCCGCGGCCCGCGCGAGCAGGCCCTCGACGCGCTCGGGGCGGAGCGGCCGCGACAGATGGAACCCCTGCCCGAGCTCGCAGCCCAGGAGTTGGAGCAGCGTCAGCTGCGTCGCGTTCTCGATGCCCTCCGCGACCGTCGGCAGGTCGAGCGTGTCGCCCAGCCGCACCATCGCCTCGACGAGACGCGGCCGCCGCTCGCTCGTGCCGAGCCGCTCCACGAAGCGCGCTGCGATCTTCAGCACGTCGACCGGCATCTGCTCGAGCACACCGAGCGACGAGTAGCCGGTGCCGAAGTCGTCGACGGCGACGCGGATGCCCAACCGCTGCAGCGCTTCGAGCCGCTCCTTCGCCACCGCGGCGTCGATCGCGAGGGCGCTCTCGGTCACCTCTACGATCAGGCGCGACCCGCTGATGCCGGCCTTCCCGATCGCCTGCTCGACCGTCGGGAGCAGGCTGCGGTCGGCGAGCTGGCGGGTCGAGAGGTTGATTGACATCCACAGCTGCCCGGCCTCGTCGGGCCAGCGCGTCTCCCAGGCGCGAAGCTGCTGGACCGCCGTCTCGAAGGCCCAGCCGCCGACGCGCACGATCGTGCCCATCTCCTCGGCGAGCGGGATGAAGGCCTCCGGCGGGACGATCCCGCGCCTCGGGTGCGTCCAGCGCAGCAGCGCCTCGAAGCCGGCGATGGCCCCGGTCGCCAGATCGAAGATCGGCTGGTAGCGCAGCGACATCTCGCCGCGGCCGACGGCGCTCTCGAGCTCGCTGCGCAGCTCGAGGCGCAGGAGGGCCGCGGCATGCATGCTCTGCTTGAACAGCGCGAACGAGCTCTTGCCCGAGGCCTTGGCCCGGTACATGGCGGTGTCGGCGTTGCGGAGCAGCTCCTCGGCCGTGCGCCCGTCCGTGTCCGAGAGCGCGATGCCGATGCTGGCGCGCAGGAATACCTCCGGGCCTGCGCTGGCGACCGGGTCGCGCAGGCGCTCCAGCACGCGCTCGGCGACGCCGGTCGCGCTCTCGCGGGTCGCCCGCTCGAGCAGCACGCCGAACTCGTCGCCGGAGAGCCGCGCCGCGGTGTCGCCCTGGCGCAGGCAGACCTCGATCCGGCGGGCCGTCTCGACGAGCAGCTCGTCGCCCGCCTGGTGGCCGAGGCTGTCGTTGACCTCCTTGAAGTCGTCGAGGTCGAGGAAGAGCACGGCGACCGACCCGTACTCGCGCTCGGCGACGGCGAGGGCGTGCTTGACGCGATCGTTGAAGAGGGCGCGGTTGGCCAGGCCGGTCAGCTCGTCGTGGAACGCCTGGTGTGCGAGCCGTGTCTCGAGCTCGCGGCGGTCGGTGATATCACGCGTCGTGAGGATGACGCCGGCCAACTCGTCGTCGCCGAGCAGGTTGTTGGCGATGGTCTCGACGGTGCGCCAGCTGCCGTCTTTTCTCAACGCGCGGAAGTCGATCGCCGGATGGACGCCGGGGCGCTCCTGCACCTGGCGCCAGTAGAGGATCACGCGCGACCGGTCGCCCGGGTGGACGAGCACGATCGGCTTCGTGCCGATCACCTCGTCGGGCAGCCAGCCGAGCGACTGCTCGATCGACGGGCTCTGGAAGCGGATCGTCATCCGGTCGTCGACCAGGGTGATCAGATCGGTCGTGTGCTGGACGAGAGCGCGGAAGCGCCGCTCCGCCCGGTCACCTACCTCCTCCGTCGGCGACATCCCCGGAGCCTAGCGGCGCCGGTGGAACTCCGTCTACCCGCGTTCGAGCGCGGCCGAGAGATCTTCCCAGAGGTCCTCGACATGCTCGAGCCCGACGCTGAGCCGCACGAGCCCCGGAGCGACGCGATCGCCCTCGTAGCGGTGACGCGTCTCCATGGTCGAGTGGGCGCCGCCGAGGCTCGTCGCGTTGGCGATCAGCCGCGTCGCCGCCTCGACACGCTGCGCTGCCGCCCCGTCGCCGGCGACCTCGAAGCTGAGCAGGCAGCCGAAGCCGCCCGCGAGGTAACGGGCAGCCACCGGGTCAGGGCCGAGGCCGGGATAGCGCACCCGTGCCACGCGCGGATGGGCGGCCAGACGGTGGGCCAGCTCCAGCGCCGACTCGGAGGAGCGGGCGACGCGCACGGCGAGCGTCTGCAGGCCGCGCAGCAGCAGCCAGGCCGCGTCGGGGCCGGCGACGCCGCCGGTGAGCGTGCGGAAGGCGTGGAGCCGCTCGGCGACCGCCGCGTCGGCGCAGATCACGGCGCCGACGAGCGCGTCGGAGTGGCCTGCCAGGCCCTTGGTCGCGCTGTGCAGCACGATGTCGGCGCCGTGCTCCAGCGGGCGGAGCAGCAGCGGTGTCGCGACGGTCGCGTCGACGACGACGAGCGTGCCCTGCGCATGGGCGGCCGCAATGCAGGGGCCGAGGTCGGGGAACGAGAGCGACGGGTTCGCCGGCGTCTCCAGGAACGCCATCCGCACGCCGGGCGGCACGGAGCCCGTCTGGTCGAACGGGACGCCCTCGAGGCCCCAGCGCGAGAGCTCGGCGGCGAACAGCCGCTCCGTGCCGTAGTAGCCGTCGTGGGGGATCGCGACCCGGTCGCCGGGCGCGAGCAGGCCGAGCGCGACAGCGGTCACGGCGGCGAGGCCGGACGCGAAGAGGAGCGCGCTGCCGCCGTCGAGGCTGCCCAGCAACGTCTCGGCATCGATGCCCACGGGGTGGCCGCTGCGCTGGTACTCCAGTCCGCCGGTGTGGCGGAACGTCGTCGAGCGGTCGAGCGGCGACGTCAGGCTCGTGCCGTCGCGGTGGACGAGCCGGCTCTCGGGCCTCAGCATGCGGGCCACGATAGCTCGCTGCGCTGCGGGGTGCCGGTCAGGAGGCCGCGCGCAGCTCCGTCCAGCCGTGCTCGGCGTCGATCAGGCGCCGCAGGTCCTCCGCCGACATCGGCTTGCCGAAGAGGAAGCCCTGCCCGAGGTCTGCGCCGATCACGCGCAGCCGGTCGCGCTGTGCAGCCGTCTCGATGCCCTCGGCGACGGTGCGCAGGCGCATCGTGCTGCCGAGCCGGAGGATGGCGCTGGCCAAGCGGCGGTCGCCCTCGTCGCCCTCGATCCCATCGACGAAGCTCTTCGGAATCTTGATGACGTCGACGGGGAAGCGTGACAGGTAGCTGAGCGACGAGTAGCCGGTGCCGAAGTCGTCGATGGCGATGTGGACGCCGAGCCGCTTCAGCTCGGCGAGGCGGCCGGCCATCATGGCCGAGTTCTCCATCAGCACGCTCTCGGTGATCTCGAGCATGAGGCGGCCGGGCTCGAGGCCCGTGTTCGCGAGGATGGTCGCGACCATCGCGGTGAAGCCCTCGTCCTGGAGCTGGCGCCCCGAGACGTTGACGCCGATCATCACGGGCAGGTTGCCGCCGGTACGGTCGACAAGCAGTCGCGCCTCGTGGCAGGCCTGCTCCAGCACCCAGCGGCCCAGCGGCACGATCAGGCCCGTCTCCTCCGCCAGCGGGATGAACTGTTCGGGTGCGATCAGGCCGCGGGTGGGGTGCTGCCAGCGGACGAGCGCCTCGGCCCCGACGATCAGCTCGCGGCCGAGGTCGACGATCGGCTGGTAGGCGACGGCCAGCTCGCTCTCCGAGACTGCCCGCTCGATCTCGGCACGTAGCTCGAGCCGCTGCACCGCCGCCATGTGCATGCCGGACTCGTAGATGGCGAAGCGGCCCTTGCCGGCGTCCTTGGCGCGATACATCGCGACGTCCGCGTTGCGCAGGAGGTCGTCGGCGGTGTTGCCTGTCTGGAGCTCGGCGATGCCGATGCTCACGCGCACGAACACCTCCCGGCCGCACAGCGGGAATGGCGCAGCGAGCGCCCGCTGAACCCGATCCGCGATCTCCACCGACACCTCCAGCGAGAGCTCGTCCTCGATCAGGATCGCGAACTCGTCGCCGCCGAGCCGCGCCGCCGTGTCCCCCGGCCGCAGCGAGCTGGTGAGCCGGTCGGCGACGAAGATCAGGAGCTCGTCGCCGGCTGCGTGGCCCAGGCTGTCGTTGACCGTCTTGAAGTCGTCGAGGTCGATGAAGAGGACGCAGACGCTGCGGCTGCGCCGGGCTGTGCGGGCGATCGCGTTGGTGACGCGGTCGCTGAAGAGGGCCCGGTTGGCGAGGCCGGTGAGTGCGTCGTGGAATGCCTGGTGGGCCAGCTGTCCCTCGAGCAGCTTGCGGTCGGTGATGTCCCTCATCGTGATCACGATGCCATGCAGGTCTGTGTCGTGCAGCAGATTGGCCGGGACGGCCTCGACCGTGCGCACGCCGCCGTCCCGGCAGAGCGCGCCGAACTCGATGGGCGGGTGCTTGCCGGGCCGGGCGACGAGGTTGGAGAAGTACTCGACGAGCACGGCCCGGTCATCGGGTGCCACGATCTCGGTGATCGGGAAGCCCAGCAGCTCGCCGGGCGTCCAGCCCAGCACCGGCTGGAGCGACGGCGTGTGGTACTGCATTGCCAGATCGCTGTCGATGACGGTGATCACGTCGGTGGCGTTCTGGACGAGGGCGCGGAAGCGCCGCTCGCTGCGGCTCTCGCGCCGCACCATGCTCTCGAGAGCGAGGGCGACCTGCGCGGAGAGCGTCTCGACCACGCGTCGGGGGTCGTCCGGCAGGCGCTGCGCGCTCCGCAGCGCGAGCAGCCCGAGGAGGTCACCGTTTGCGACCACCGGGAAGCAGGTCACCTGCATGTCCTCGCCGAGGAGCGCGAGGTCGCCGTGCATGTCGCGCGGCAGGTCGATGGAGGCGGCGTCGGGGTGGAGTGCGAGCACTTCGTGGATGGAGACGCTGAGCACGATGCCGGCCAGGTCGTGTGACCTGTCGCCGGCATACGCGACGACGGCCAGGCCGTCCTCGGTGTGGACGAGCAGGGCGACGCGCACGTCGGCGAGCCCGGCGGCGGCCGTGAGCGCCGTCTCCACAGCAACCCGGTAGATGCGGTCGCGGTCGCCCGCCGCGACGAGCTCGGCGGCGGCACGGCGGGTCAGCACCTCGCGTTCGAAGGCCCGCTGGTTCTGGAGCACGAGGCCGCTCAGCCGGGCCAGCACGAGCCCGAACACCACCACCGAGAGCGCGATCAGCGCCGACAGGCCCTTCGATTCGCCGCGCGCCGCCTCCTCGGCGAGCAGCAGCGGCGCGATCAACGCGATGCTCGAGAGCAGGGCGAGGCGACGAGGCCTGAGGCGCGGCTGCCGCTCGCTGCCCGCCACCGACAGCTCTCGCAGCGCAGGGTGCAGCGCGGTCGCCCCGATCAGCGCGTACGAGAGCATCCACAGCTGGTCGGGGAAGGCGCCGTCGCTGTAGAGGCCTGCGGCAGCGAGGAACGGGAACACGGCATCGCCTGCGAGCAGGCAGGTGATGCTGCCGGTGAGGCCCCAGAACGCGAGCGAGTGGCGGCCACCGCCGGAGATCAGGCGCGCTGCCACGGCGAGCAGGACGAGGTCGAGCAACGGGTACGCGAGCTGGATGGTCTTCGCGGCCAGCGGCAGGCCGGCCGCGGAGAGGCCAGGCCCCATCACGAACTGCCACAGCGGGGCCGCCAGGCCCACGGTGACGATCGCCGCGTCGAGCAGGCTGGGCCAGCAGCGGCCCGCCGCCCGCCGCCGCACGAGCAGCAGCAGGCCGAGCGTGAGCAGCGGATACCCGGCCAGGTAGCCGACGTCGGCCGGGTACGTCTCGGCGTTCGGCGCGACCCGCGCGTACACCGTGAAGGTCACGTCGCCCGCCGCGAACAGCAGCTGGCTCGCCGCGAGGATCAGCCAGGGGAGGCGCCACGGCTCGCCGTTGCGGCGCAGACCGGCGAGCATCGCGCCCACCGCCACGACCCCGAACAGGTCGAAGCCGATGTTCTTGGCCAGCACGTTCGGCGCCAGGCTGTAGCCCGCCGTGGCGACGATGCAGAGGAACAGGTAGCCGAAGGCTGCGCGGCGCACCTCCTCGTTATCGGTCTCCAACGGCGTGCGTCGCGCCCCCATCCGGGGGGTCAGGGCACGTTGGTGGCGCTACTTCGTGGCGGCGAAGCCGTAGCGCGTGAAGGCGCCGGCCTCGGGATCCGTCGCCGACGGCGCGGCCACGATGCGGCTGGGATCGTTGGGGTCGACGACCATACCGACGACCTGCGGCCCCTCGTCGCCCGCGACGACGGCCCAGCCGACGATGCGCGACCGTGCAGCTGCGCTGCCGTGGCCGAACAGGGCCCGCCAGCCGTCGCCCGCGGGAATGAGGTTCTCGATCTTGTCCGACACTCGTCGCTCCTCTCGCTCAGTGCCTGAAATGGCGCCGATGGGTAAAGACCATAGCTGCGTTGTGCAGGCGCACCGTAGCGACGACCTCGTCGTCGCGCTTCGAGCCACCAGGCTGGATGATGCCTGCGATCCCGGCTTCGAGCGCGAGCTGTGGGCCGTCCTCGAAGGGGAAGAAGGCGTCCGATGCGAGCACAGCGCCACGCAGGTCGTGGCCCAGCTCGCGCGCCTTCGCGACGGCGATGCGCACCGAGTCGACACGGCTCATCTGGCCGGCACCGACTCCGATCGTCTGCAGCCCCTTGGCCAGCACGATCGCGTTCGAGCTGACGTGCTTGCACACCCGCCAGGCGAACAGCATGTCACCCCAGAGGCGCTCGTCGGGCTTGCCGCAGATCACGTTCATCTCGTCGCGCTCCTGCGCCTCGATGTCGCGATCCTGCACGAGCAGTCCGCCCAGCACGCGCTTGTAGTCGCGCTCGCCGGCGCCGACGCGCCTGCGCTCGCGGTGGTCGAGGATGCGCACGTTCGGCTTGAGTTTCAGCATTTCGAGGCCGGCCTCGTCGTAGCCGGGCGCGAACAGCACCTCGACGAACTGGCCGGAGATCATCATTGCCAGCTCGAGGCTGACGGGCCGGTTGAGCGCGATCACGCCGCCGAAGGCGGAGAGGGGGTCGGCCGAGAACGCCTGCTCGTAGGCCTCCTCGATCGTGGCGGCCGCTGCCACCCCGCACGGGTTGGCGTGCTTGACGATCACGCAGGCGGGGATCGAGAACTCGTCGACGAGCAGCCGTGCCGCGTCGAGGTCGTTCAGGTTGTTGAACGAGAGGTCGCGGCCCGACAGCTGCTCGACGTAGGAGAGGAGGTGGCGCCGCGCGCCCTCCTCGGCGTAGTACGCGGCGCGCTGGTGGGGGTTCTCGCCGTAGGTCAGGTCGAGCACCTTGCTGAAGCCGGTGACGAACTTCGCCGGGAACGACTCGCGGTCGGCGAACCAGGTTGCGATGGCCGCCTCGTAGAGCGCCGTCTCGGTGAACGCGGCGGTTGCCAGCCGGCGGCGGGTGTCGGGGGTGACGGCCCCGTGCTCGCGCAGCTCCGCCAGCACCAGCGGGTACAGGCTCGGGCTCGAGACGGGCGCGACGTGCGCGAAGTTCTTCGCTGCTGCGCGCAGCATCGCGGGGCCGCCGACGTCGATCATCTCGACGGCCTCGTCCTCCTTCACGCCGAAGCGCGCCGTCACCTCGCGGAACGGGTAGAGGTTCACGCAGACAATCTCGAACGGGACGATCTCGTGCGCGGCCAGCGAGACGAGGTCGTCCTCGCGGTCGAGCCGGCCGAGGATGGCGGCGTGGATGCGCGGGTGCAGCGTCTTGACGCGCCCGCCCAGCATCTCGGGGAACTGCGTGACTTCCTGCACCTCGGTCACCGCCAGGCCGAAGCTCGCGATCGCCGACGCGGTGCCGCCGCTCGCGACCAGCTCGAAGCCGAGCTCGTCGAGGCCGCGCGCGAGCTCCTCGAGGCCCGTCTTGTCGTACACCGAGATCAGGGCCCTCCGGCTCATCCGCTCATTCCTCTCCGCTCAGGTCTTCGGGAACGTCGACGATCATGCGCCGGGTGCCCGGCGCGAGGGCGACGCGGCCCTCCAGGAACAGCCGCACGGCGCGGGGCAGCAGGTTGTGCTCGGCCGCCTGGATGCGCCGGTGCAGCGACTCGACGGTATCGTCGTGGCGCAGGGCGACCGGCTCCTGCAGGACGATCGGCCCGGTGTCGGGGGCGGCCAGCTCGGACGTGACGACGTGGACGGTGGCGCCGGTCCAGCGCACGCCGTGCGCGAGCGCGTCGGCCACCGCGTGCGCGCCCGGGAACGAGGGCAGCAGCGACGGGTGGACGTTGAGGATGCGCCCCGAGAAGCGCTGCACGAACGCGTCGGCGAGGATGTGCATGTACCCGGCCAGGACGACGAGCGCGATGCCGCGGGAGTTGAGCCAGTCGGCCAGCGCGGTGTCGCGGGCCTCGCGGCTGGGGTAGTCGGCGGCGTCGAACACGGCGGTCGCGATCCCGGCGGCCTCGGCCCGCTCGAGCGCGCGCGCGCCCGGCACGTTCGAGACGACGGCGTCGACGGTGATGCCGTCCTCGATCAGGGCCTGCAGGTTCGAGCCGTTGCCGGAGACGAGCACGGCGACCTTCATGCGAAGACCACGCCTTCCACGCCGGCCTGTACCCGGCCGATGACGAGGTCGCCCGCGCGCACGTCCGCGGCGGGGATGACGGCGCAGTAGCCGATGCCGAGGTTGAACACACGCCGAAGCTCGTCGAGCGGCACGCCGTGCGAGGCGATCCAGTGGAACACCTCGGGCCACTCCCAGGCTGCCGGGTCGACGACGGCGCCCAGCCCTGTGGGAAACACACGCGAGAGGTTGCCGGGGATGCCGCCGCCGGTGATGTGCGCGAGCGCGCGGACGTCGGCGCGCTCGCGCAGGGCGCGCACCTCGTCCAGGTACAGGCGGGTCGGCGGCAGGATCAGGTCGGCGTCGAAGTCGCCGTCGCCGATGATGCTGCGCACCAGGGTGAAGCCGTTGGCGTGGATGCCCGCCGAGGCCAGCCCGACGACGGCGTCGCCGTCGGCGCAACGGGTGCCGTCGATAAAGCGGCTGCGCTCGACGAGGCCGACGCACGTGCCGGCGAAGTCCAGCTCCTGCTCGCGGTAGATGCCGGGCAGCTCCGCGGTCTCGCCTCCGAGCATGACGCAGCCGGCGGCGCGGCAGGTCGCGGCCAGCCCCTCGACTAGTTCCGCGACATCTGCCAGCTCGATGCGGTTGGCGGCGACGTAGTCGAGCATGAAGAGCGGCTCGGCGCCCGTGGTGAGGACGTCGTTCATGCAGTGCGCGGCGAGGTCGATGCCGGCCTCGCGCAGCCGGCCGGCGCGGCGCTGCAGGATCAGCTTCGTGCCGACACCGTCGGTGGAGGCGGCCAGCAGGCGGCGCTCGTCGAGCGCGAACACGCCCGCGAAGCCCCCGAAGCCGACCACCATGGCGGGCGTACGGGTCGACTCGACCGCGGCGCGCAGCCGGTCGATGA
>JANXXF010000218.1 GCA_025350775.1 Actinomycetes bacterium | reverse complement strand
CGGGCGCGGCGGCCGCGGCGGCGAGCAGCCCGGCCCGGAGCGCCTCGCGGGCGGCGGCGCGCTCCTCGGCGGCGATCTGCTTCTCGAGCGAGACCTCGGGGCGCTCGCGCGGCGGCGGCGGAGGCGGCGCGGGCGGCAGGGTGGCGAGGGCCTCGGACTTCCGCTCGAGCAGCCAGTCGCGCAGCAGCCTGGTCGAGATGCAGTCCTCCCGGTTGTACGCCTTGATCCCGTCGAGGACGGTCTCGTCGCCGGTGGCGAGGTAGCGCTCGTACTCGACGATCGAGGTGCCGCCGTCCTTGACCTCGGCGAGGCGCTCGAACGCGGGCAGGAACGACTCGAGCGCCTTCAGCCCGTAGCTCGGCTCGGAGACGCGGACGGCGTTGCGCACGACGCTGTAGAGGTCGACGAGGACGCCACCGCGCAGCAGGTCGTCGACCTCCTGCTCGCGGCTGCCGTAGCGGCCCATCAGGCGGCGCAGCGCGGTGACCTCGTAGGGGGCGTAGTGGTAGACGTGCAGGTCGGGGTCGGCAGCGCGGGCGGCGGTGACGCGGTCGACGAACGCCTCGAAAGCGGCCCGCTCCCCGGCGCGGCTGTCGGCGGTAAGCGCGCTGAAGTCGTCGGCTGGGTCGGTGACGCCCCAGAGGTACTCGAGGCTGCCGTCGACCTCCCAGAACGGGTGGCCTTCGATGTCGAAGAAGAGGTCGCCGGGCGACGGCTCGGGCAGCAGGGCGAAGCCGGCGTTGGTGCGCAGCGGCAGCAGCTCGACGAGCGGGCCTTCGGCGGTGCGGCGCTGCTGGAGGGCGGCCTGGGCGCGCAGCTTGTCGAGGGTGGCGCGCGGGATGCCGGCGACGGTGGTGTCGGTCGGCGTGGCGGCGAGCGCGGCGAGCGTGGTGATGCCGCCGGCCTGGAGCGCGGCGACGTGGCGGCGCTGGGCGCCGGCGACGCGCGAGAGGTGGTCGGTCTGCTCCCACCAGGCCTCGCACAGCGGCGAGAAGTCGCAGAGCGCGCAGTGGTCGCAGGGGTACGGCTCGGTGGCGGGTGGCGCGGCGAGGAAGTCGCGGAAGCGGCCGCGGATGCGCCGGTAGTAGGCGGCGAAGTCGTCGGAGCGGAAGGAGGCCTGCTCGCCCGAGCCGAGCAGGACGTGGATCTCGACGGGCGGCGCGCCCGGCGGCGGCACCCCCTGGATGCGGGCGATCTCGTCGGCGTAGAAGCAGAGCTGCAGGATGTGCGACGGCTTCGCGGTGCGGGCGAGCTTGGTGTCGAGCACCTCGTACGACCACTCGCCGAGCGCCGAGGGCCGTTCGACGCGCAGCAGGAAGTCGGAGAGCCCGCGCCACCCGTCGTGCACGAAGGCGCCCTGGTAGATGACGTCGGCGCCGGCGCGCATCGCGGCCTCGGTGGCGGAGGCGGCGCCGTCGAACCAGGTCTCCTTGTCCAGGGTGATCTCGACGACGGTGCGGCCCTCGGCGCGCAGACGCGCGAGGTACGCGGCCTCGTGCGCGTCGCCCTTCCGCGCCAGCATCTCGGCGTCGGGCTTGTCCACTTCGGGACGAGCAAGGCATCCGTGCGCGACGTCGAGCGACAGGCGCGACGCGTGAGCGCACGCCAGGTACACCGTCAGGTCGGACGGAGAGACGAAGAGGTGGGAGTCGCGGAGTTGCACTCGGAGGAGTATCTCGCGTCAGAGACTCTCTCCTTACGTGCCGCGGGCGGGTCGAGGATCATCCTGCTGGCCCCGGAAAGCGCTGCCGCAATGGATCGCGACCGTCCCGGACACGTCCCCAGGAGCGGATTGCGGTGAGGGTGGAGCCCAGGCACCCTGGCCCCGTGTGGCATACCCAAGATCCACGCGGACGAGAGGTCGTCCTCACACCTGACCGTTGGCTGCACGTGCTGATCGAGCACGGCGACCTGACCCACGAACGCGACGCGGTGCTCGCCGCCGTGGCCGAACCTACGCGTGTCCGCCGCGGCAAGGCGGCAAACGAACTCCACTACTTCCGGGCCCGAGTCGGGCCGACCAGGTGGCTCCAAGTGGTGGTGCATTATCATGACGACAAGGGACGAATTACGACCGCCTTCGGGCGGAGGTGGCTGCCATGAGCACGCGTTTCGGCGAGATCGAGTTCGAGCACTGCACCTACGACAGCGACGGCGACGTCCTCTACCTGCGCAACGGCCCGTCCAGCGACGCGGTCGAGTTCGACGCGTGCCCCGAAGGGCACCACACGCGCTACGACGCCGAGGGCAACCTGGTCGGGATCACGATCCTCAACGCCCGGCTGCTCCTGAAAGAGGACGGCGTGATCACGGTGACGCTGGCCGACCGCGTGCTCGCGACGCGCGACCTGGGCGACGTCCTCACGGCGGCATAGCGCGGGCTGAACGCAGACCAACCCCGCGCGGAACTCGGGCATCTCCGGGCCGCTGCGTGCGGTGCTCGAGCATGGCGGCTGGGGCGACGAAGCCGCGAAGGTCGGCCGGGTGCGCGAATCGCTCGGCGCGGGGATCCGGCCAGGCAGAGTGCTCCTGGAGACCGGGTACGGCGGCGGCCACGAGCCGGCCGAACTTCCGGACGCGTGTACTAGTAGAAGAGCTGCGCCGGCGAGACGAGTCTGACCTTCTGCGGCAGATCGGCGGCGAGCTGTTCGAGTGCCGGGTCGAAGCCGTTGCGGCCGAAGAAGTAGTGGGTCGTGCCCGCAGATGCCCTAGGGATCAACGGCTCGATCTCTGCGAGCAGGCTCTCCTCGTCGAGTCCGACCCGCTCGATCGTCCACTTGCACGACCCGATCGCCGTGATGGCGCCGCCGCCGTCGATCGCAACCGCGTCGACCTCGCGCATCTGATTGCGTCCGTCGATCCTGACGTTTCCCCACCAGCTGCCGGCGGCGACCGCGTTCTCCTCGCGGCGCATGAACGCCTGGCAGATCTCCTCGAAGGCCGGCTTCGACACGAAGTGGTCGAGGTTGGGCATGACCATCTCTGTCAGGTGGCGCTCGGCGTCGGCGTTCGTCTTCAGGCGGCTCTCGTACGGGAGCATGAACCGGAAGTAGAAGCGGAGGTAGCCGTCGACGATCTCGTACCGCGTCTGCTTCGTCCGGTCGGGGTTGGGGACGGTCACCGGGTGGGCGCGCCGGACGAGCTGAAGCTCGCGGAGCAACGTGAGCGCCTGGTCAAGGGTCGACTGGGGAATGCTCGTTCGCTGGAGGATCTCATTGTGCTTGGTGGCGCCGTTCTCGATCGCACGGAGGATTGAGAAGTACCGGGCAGGCTCCGGTAGCTCCTCGTGCAACAGGAGGCGCGCCTCCTCGTGCAGCACGCCGTCGCGGTGGAGCATGGTGCGCAGGATGTTGTCGGCAAGCGTCCGTGCCGGGTCGAACTGCTCGAGGTAGTACGGCATACCGCCGCAGACGGCGTACGCCCGGATGACGTCCTCGGGCAGCCAGTCGGGGAAGAAGAGTGCGGCGTCTCGGTAGCCGAAGGGCAGGAGCTGCTGCTGGCCGGTGCGACGGCCGAACATCGACCCGGTGAGCACCTCGCGCTTGAAGAACGAGACCTCGCTGCCGGAGAGGATGAGGAAGATCGGCAGCTCGCGGCCGGTCGTGCGCCACCAGCGGTTGAGCTGCGAGCCGATGTCGCCGGTCGCACGGGCGATCCACTGGAACTCGTCGAGGATGACGACGGCCGGGCCGGAGCGCGCGAGCTCCTCGATCGCGGCGAGCGCCGCGGGCCAGCTCGTCAGCGGCTGTGCGGCGAGCAGCGGGCTCCCCGTCGCCTCGGCCAGCATCTGCCCGAGGTCGGCGAGGTGGTCGTGCTCGAGCCCCTCGGTCGCC
>JANXXF010000119.1 GCA_025350775.1 Actinomycetes bacterium | reverse complement strand
GCCGGTTCCGCGCCGATTCCCGTCAAGCCGCTAGCGCCCTCCGGGCGCCGCGAACGCCGGCAGAGCAGTCCCGTCAGCGCCCGTCGCCAGGCGTGCGTCCGAGCTGCTCCTCGCCGAAAATGCGCACGGCGAAGAAGATGCCGGCCGTAGCTAACGCGCCGATCACGGTCGCGAACGCAACCGACGAGCCGATGCCCATCAGAAACAGCCAGATCAGAAAGCCCAGGACGATCGCCCAGAGAAACGCCTGGACGCCCTGGTCGATGTCGGGCGGGTGAGGGATGTGCAGTTGCGGGCGCTCGTCGCCGTTGTCGGCCATGGCCGGATGGTACCGCCTGGCCCGGCACTCGTGCCGGCAGCGGTGGGCGCGAACCGACTCTGGGTGGGTCGCAGGGCTGTTCCGGGGCCTCTCTTTAACAACTTGACATAACATAGGTTATCGTGCATTTACTAACAGGGCTTTACAAGGGACCCTGCGACGGGAGAAGATTGCGGCAACCAGCACGACGGAGGGCTGACGACCTTGTCCATCGACCTCGAGCACGTTGCACAGTCGCAGGAGCTGCAGAGCCTCGTCGAGGCCGCAGAGCAGTCCGGCTCGATCTCGATCGACGTGCTGGCCGAGGCCGTCGAGTTGCTCGAGCTCGACAGCGTCGACGTCGAGCAGCTGCACCGCGACCTCGAGCTGCGCGGCGTCGAGGTCGTCGACGGCGAGGTCGAGCCGTTCATCGAGGTACCCAGCCCGGCTTCGCTCTCGCTGCAGGCCGGCGAGGGCACGACCGATGCGCTGCAGCTCTTCCTGCGCGAGGCCGGTCGCCGCCCGCTGCTCACCGCAGCCCGTGAGGTCGAGCTGGCCAAGCGGATTGAGCGCGGCGACCTCACCGCCAAGACCGAGATGATCGAGGCGAACCTGCGACTCGTCGTCTCGATTGCGAAGAACTACCGCAACCAGGGCCTACCGTTTCTCGATCTCATCCAGGAGGGCACGCTCGGGCTGATCCGGGCCGTCGAGAAGTTCGACTGGCGCCGCGGCTACAAGTTCTCGACGTATGCCACCTGGTGGATCCGCCAGGCCGTCGCCCGCGCCCTTGCCGACAAGGGCCGCACGATCCGCATGCCCGTCCACGTCGTCGAGCGGCTGCAGCGCGTCGGCCGGGCCGAGCGGGCGCTGTCGGTGCAGCTCAGCCGCGAGCCGACAGCCGAGGAGGTCGCCGAGGAGGCCGGATTGCCGATCGCCCAGGTACGCGAGCTGCGCAGCGCCGCACGCGCGTCGTCGAGCCTCGACCAGCCCGTCGGCGAGCACGAGGACGCGACGCTCGGCGACTTCGTCGCAGGCGACGAGCCGCTGCCCGACGAGCTCGTCGAGACGACGCTGCGCACCGAGGCGCTGATGCGCGCGCTCCAGAAGCTCTCGGTGCGCGAGCGCCAGGTGGTGGTGCTGCGTTACGGCCTCGCCGGCGAGGAGCCCACGACGCTCGAGGAGATCGGCCGGCAGCTCGGCCTGACACGCGAGCGCGTCCGCCAGATCGAAGCTGACTCGTTGCGCCAGCTCGCGACGACGAGCGACTTGAAGACGCTGCGGCTCTAGGAGCTCGCAGCGGGACGAGCAGCGTCCGCCGTCGCGGGCGCGACCCCGAGGATCGCGCCGCCGAAGGCCCGCGCTGCGATCTCCGACCCGAGCCGCTCGCTGACAGCCGCCCAGGCGGCGTCGAGACGGGCCGGCCGGTGGTGGCCGTGCCCGTCCGAGGCCACGACGACGCGGTCGTAGTCGCCCAGTAGCCGCCAGGCGAGCGCCTCGGAGTCGGCCCCGCTCCTCCCCGTGAGGCTCGACGCCGTGATCTGCAGCGGCCAGTCACGCTCGAGCAACGCGTCCCTGTGCCCGGGTGTGCCGACCAGCGAGAGCGACCGCTCGGGATGGGCGATCAGCGGCGTCAGGCCGGCGCTCTCGACGTGCTCGGCGACCGCAAAGAAGGTCGCCAGCCCGCCCGAGAAGGGCGTCTCGACCAGGCAGACCGCCGTTCCCTCGAGCCGGTACCGCCGCGGATCGTCGTCCAGCAGCGAGCGGTCGGGCGTCAGCTCGAAGCCGATGCGCAGCTCCAGACCCTCGACCAGCGCAGCCAGCTCGGCCGCCGCCTCGCGGAAGCGCCGCTCCCGCGCCTCGTGCATCCGGAGATCGGGCCACACGTGGGGCGTGGCGTAGAGGAGGCGCGTTCCGCTCGCCACCGCGTCGCGGCAGAGCGCTACCCCCTCCCCCACGTTCCGGGCACCGTCGTCCCCCGACGGGACGACGTGGCTGTGGCAGTCGACGAAGGCGCGTGCAGGCACCCTCCGAGGGTAGCTATCGGCACGCGTCTGCCTCCTAGAGGCCTCTACTCCACCGCGAGATACAAGCGCAGGTCGGGCGAGCCACGCCGCAGCTCGCCGAGCGCACGGGTCTCCAGCTGGCGCACCCGCTCGCGCGTGATGCCGAGGTCGTTGCCGATCTGATCGAGCGTCTTCGGCTCGGGCGTGTCGAGGCCGAAGCGCAGCCGCAGCACCAGCGCCATCCGCGGGTCGAGCTCGTCGACGGCGGTACGTAGCTCGTCGCCACGCGCCAGCGTCGTGACGGCCGCATCGGGGCGCTCGAGCGTCTCGCACTCGATGGTGTCGCCGACTGCGCTCTCGCCGTCGCCCGACGGCGTGTCAAGGCTGAGCGCCTCCTCGGAGATCTCGAGCAGGTGGCGCACCTTGGCCAGCGGCACGCCGGTCTCGGCGGCGATCTCCTCGTAGGTCGGCTGGCGCTCGAGCTTCTGCGCGAGCGCACGGCGTGCCTTCTGCAGCTGACGTAGGCGCTCCGACGCGTGGTGCGGCAGGCGAATCGAGCGCCCCTGCTCGGCAAGCGCCTTCTGGATCGACTGGCGAATCCACCACGTGGCGTACGTCGAGAGCTTGTAGCCCATCTTCCAGTCGAACTTCTCGACAGCGCGGATCAAGCCGAGATTGCCCTCCTGGATGAGATCGAGCAGTGGCACGCCGGCGCGCGAATAGTGCCGGGTGATCGACATCACGAGGCGGAGGTTGGCCTCGATCAGGCGCTGCTTGGCCAGTGGGTCGCCGGCGTCCTTGCGCCGGGCGAGCTCCTGCTCCTCGGCCCGCGACAGCAGGTGCTTGTCGAGCGTCCGCACGTAGAGGAGCAGCGAATCGTCGAGGGCGGCGGCCGGCCGCTCGAACTCGTCCTTCATTTCTACCTCGGTCTGGTCGATATCATCGACGAGAGCAGTAGCCGGAGCGAGGGGCTCGACGAGCAGGAGCTGGGGCACAGTCCGCACGTCGTCCTCGTTGAGCTGGGCGAAGGTTTGGCTATTCACATTCCGGGTATCGGCGCCGATAACACCGGCGGAGACGCCCGTTCGAGTGAGTGACCCGCTGGTCGGCGGCGCCGCGCGTGCGGCTGCGTGAGCTACCCGGCGCCCGCAATGCCCCGCCGGGGTGTCACCCGCACGACTCACGCGAAAGGGGGACGTCCGTAGACTGGCCGGCATGCGCCTGGCCACCGAGATCACGCTCGCTCGTGCCGTCGGGGCGCTCTCGCGGCGCACCGGCCGGGGCGGCGGGACGACCCTGCCCGGCAAGCTGCTGCTCCGGCTCGACGACGCTGCCCTGTCGGCGCTGGCCCTTCGCCTGCCCGAGGGCGCCATCGTCGTCTCGGCGACAAACGGCAAGACGACTACCTGCGCGCTGGCTGCGCGTGTACTCGGCGAGGGCCGGACGCTGGCCCACAATGGAGCGGGCGCCAACCTCCTATCCGGTGTCGCCGCGACCCTGCTCGCGGCGCATCGCGCAGACATGGCCCTGCTGGAGGTGGATGAGGCGGCGCTGCCGGAGGTCGTGCGCCGGGTTGCCCCGCGTGTGCTCGCCCTCGGCAACCTCTTCCGCGACCAGCTCGACCGCTACGGCGAGCTCGAGTCGCTCGCCGAGGCGTGGCGCGCCGCGGTCGCCGGGCTGCCCGCGTCGACCCGCCTGGTCGTCAACGCGGACGACCCGATGCTGGGTGCGCTAGCCCTCGACCGGTCCGGCACCGTGACCTACGGCGTCGACGACCCGGCCCAGGCGCGGCCGAGCCTGCAGCACGCCGCCGACTCCAAGTACTGCATTCGCTGCGGCGCCCCCTACGACTACGCGGCGGCCTACGTCGGCCACCTGGGCGACTACCGCTGCCCCCGCTGCGGCCACGCCCGGCCGGCGCTCACCGTGGCGGCCCGCTCGATTGCGCTGGACGGCCTGGCCGCTACCGCCTTCGATCTCGTCACGCCTGACGGCAGCTGCCGCGTCACCTTGCCCCTCCCCGGCCTCTACAACGTCTACAACGCCGTCGCCGCGGCCGCGCTCTGCCACGCGCTGGGCGTTCCGCTCGCTGCGATCGCCCGCGGCCTCGAGGGGGCCGAGCCGGCCTGGGGCCGCTTCGAGCGGATCGCGGTCGACGGCAAGACCGTGGTGCTACTGCTGGTGAAGAACCCGGCCGGGGCGAACGAGGCGGTGCGCACGCTGCTCGCGGGCGCCACTCCCCCACGGCTCGCCCTCGTCGCGCTGAACGACGCCGTCGCCGACGGCCGTGACGTCTCGTGGATCTGGGATGTCGACTACGAGCCGCTGCTGGCCGGGCTGGAGCGGGTCGTGGCAAGCGGCGGGAGGGCGGCCGAGCTGGGATTGCGCTTCCGCTACGGCGGGCTCGACGACGCCGCCATCGAGGTCATCCCCGACCTCGAACAGGCGCTCGACCGAGCGCTGGCGCTCACGCCAGCCGGCGGCGAGCTCGTCATCCTACCGACCTACACCGCGATGCTGGCGCTGCGGCGCGTCATCGCCGGGCGCGGCCACGTGCGAAACTTTTGGGATGCGGCGTGAGCGCTATTGGCGGCGGCGATAGCGGCCCCGGCGGCGACCGCCGGCTCGTCATCTGCCATCTCTACCCGGAGTACCTCAACATCTATGCCGACCGCGGCAACATCGCGGTGCTCAGCCGGCGTGCGGCGTGGCGCGGAATCGCGGTCGAGGTACGCTCGATCGGTCTGGGTGAGGACGTGCCGGTGGGCGAGGTCGACCTGCTGTACGTCGGCGGCGGGCAGGATCGCGAGCAGGCGCTCGTCGCCCCCGACATTGCCGGCAAGGCCGACCAGCTGCGGGCTGCGCTCGCGGACGGCACCGTCCTGCTGGCGGTGTGCGGCGGCTACCAGCTGCTCGGCCGTTCCTACCGCGACCAGGCCGGCGCCGAGCTACCCGGCGCAGGCATCCTGCCCCTGCATACGGTCGCCGGCCCGCGCCGGCTGATCGGCGACGTGCTGCTCGATTGCGAGCTCGACCCAGGCGACCGACACACGGTCGCCGGCTTCGAGAACCACGCCGGGCGTACGCTGCTGGATCCCGGCGCCGAGCCGTTCGGCCGCCTTGTCGCGGGCTTCGGCAACGACGGCGAGAGCGGCTTCGAGGGCTGCCGACTCGGCCGCGCCCTCGGCACGTACCTCCACGGCCCGCTGCTGCCCCGCAACCCGTGGCTCGCCGACTGGCTGCTCGTGCAGGCGCTCGCGCGGCGGGAGACAGCTGTGCCGGTGCTCGCCCCACTGGCGGACACGTTCGAGCACGAGGCCCACGCGGTTGCCGCCCAGCGGGCGCGCGATCGCGGCGGCCGCAGCTAGCGGCAACACCTAGAAACCCGCCGGGCCCTCGTAGGGCTTTCCGCCATGGGCGCTGCTCGCAGCAGCCGCGTAGGCGCGCAGCCGATCCTCGACGAGCCGGTGGATGGTGCCCGCCTGCCAGGCCCCGTCTGCTCCACGCGTGCCGGCGGCGACCCCCGTGAGCACCTCGATCCCCTCGTCGATCGTCCGCACCGCCCACACGTGGAAGCGGCCCGCGCGCACGGCGGCGACGACCTCGTCCGAGAGCACGAGGTTCGAGACGTTCGTGTGCGGCACCAGCACGCCCTGTTCGCCGGTCAGCCCCCGCGCCTTGCAGGTCTCGAAGTAGCCCTCGATCTTGCGCGTGACGCCGCCGATCGCCTGCACCTCACCGACCTGGTTGACCGAGCCGGTGACGGCGATGCCTTGACGGATCGGGACATCGGCGAGGGCCGACAGCAGCGTGTACAGCTCGGTGGACGAAGCGGAATCGCCGTCGATGCCGTCGTACGACTGCTCGAACGTGATCGTCGCCTGCAGGGCCAGCGGGAACGCCTGCGCGTAGGTGCCGGCCAGGTAGCCGGTGAGGATGAGGAAGCCCTTCGAGTGGCTGGGACCCGACATCTCGATCTCCCGCTCGATCGAGACGACGCTACCTCGACCGAGAGCGACCCGAGCCGTGATGCGCGACGGCTTGCCGAAGCTGTGGTCGCCGAGGTCGAGGATGGCGAGGCCGTTGACCTGGCCGACCCGCTCCCCGGTTGTGTCGATTGCGATTGTCGCGTCGTCAATCGCTTCCTGCAGTCGCTTCTCGACGAGGCTCGACCGACCCTTGCGCTCGCGGACGGCCCGTTCGACGTCGGCGGCCGAGACGACCTTCCGGCCGGCCTTGCCGGCCCAGAAGCTGGCCTCCGAGACGATGTCGGAGATCTCGCGCAGGCGTGTCGACAGCTTGCGCTGGTGCTCGACCAGCACCGAGCCGTACTCGATCACGCGCGCCACCGCAGCACGGTCGAAATGGCGGAGGCCGGCATTGCGCACCCAGCGTGCGATTCCGGAGGAGTAGCTCGCATAGCTGGCGTCGTCCCACGCCATCTCGGACGTGAACTCCGCCTTCACCTTGAACAGTTCCGGAAACTCCTCGTCCAGTTGGTGCAGCAGCCTGAACAGCTGGTGTGAGCCGATGAGGACGACCTTGACGGAGAGCGGGATCGCCTCGGGGCGCAGCGTCGCCGCCGGCACTGGCGCGACCTCCTCGGCGAGGTTCTCGATCCGCACCTCACGTGTGCGCAACGCCCGCTTCAGCGCCGACCAGGCGAACGGGTGTGCCAGCACGTCGGCGGCGTCCAGCACGAGGAAGCCTCCGTTCGCGCGGTGCAGTGCGCCGGCCTTGATCTCGCGGAAGTCGGTCACCATCGCCCCGTAGGCCTGGCGGTACTCGGTGCGGCCGATCAGGTTGGCGAAGCTCGGGTTGCGCGCGATCACGACCGGCGCGCAGGCGCAATCGCCGTTGGTGACGAACACATTGACGCCGTAGCGCGAGCGGTCGGGCCGACGCGGCGGCATGAACGGTTGCGTCGGCTGCTGAACCTCGTCACCGTCGCGGAAGTCGTCGAGCCGGTCGAGTACGTCGTCACGCACCTGATCGAGGTAGTCCGCCACTTCCTGCACGCCGCCGTAGCGCTCGTGCAGCTCCTGCAGGTGCGGCCCCAGCACGAAGACCGCGACCTCCCGCTCGAGCTGCCGCGTCCGCTCCGCCGCCTCCTTCTCGATCTGACGCAGCTTCCTGAGGAAGCTGCCGACCTGCTCCTGCACCTCCTCGCCGCGCTCCTCGATCTCGTGACGGCCGGCCTCGGGCAGCTTCGCGAAGTCCTCGTGCGACAGCGGAACGCCTGCTACGAGCGGCACCGACGCGACGCCGGCCGGCGTCGTCTCGAGGACGAAACTGCGTTCGCGCGCGAAGGCTGCCAGCCGCTCGCCGGCGTCGTCACGGCGCTCGGCCAGCTCGGCGAGCACCTCGGACCGCTGCTTGGCCACCTCCTCGCTCTCGAAGGCGCGCGGGATCTCCCGGACGGCGGCGCGCACGAACTCGACCATGTCCGCCGCGAGCGTCGGCCCGCGGCCGACCGGCAGCCGGATCGCGTTCGGCCTGTCGGGATCGCCGAAGTTGTGGACGTACACCCAGTCGTCGGGCACCGGACGGCTGCACGACAGCCGGGCCAGCGCCTCGCGCACGGCCTGGCCGCGGCCCGAGCCGGGCTGCGCGGCGACATAGACGTTGAAGCCCGCCGTCTCGATCTCGATGCCGAACTCGATCGCCGCCAGGGCGCCGGGCTGTCCCGCAGTGCCCTCCAGCGACGCGACCTCGGCCGTCGTCCGAAACGGCAGGTCGCGCAACGAGACCCGACGGGTCAACTGGGCCGGCTTGAGCGCGTGCCGGGAGCGGGCCGGCGCCTTCTTCAATCTGCCGGACATGATGCAATCCTACGTGCCGGTCAGGCCCCCACCGCGCGACCCAGGCGGTCGAGCGCCTGGATCTCGATCTGCCGCACCCGCTCGCGTGCCAGTCCGAGCTCGCTGCCGATCTGGGCCAGAGTGCATGGGTCGCCGCCCAGCCCGAAGTGCAACTCGATGATCCGCCGCTCGCGGTCGGGGAGCCGCGAGAGCTCGGCGAGCACCTCGGCCCGCTGCATACGATCGACGACCTCGATCGCCGGGTCGCCGCAGATCGGGTCGGCGAGCACCTCGGCGAACTCCGAGTCGTCGTCGCCACCGAGCGACTGGTTGAGCGACACCGCCGTGCGCGCAGCCCCCAGCGCCTCGTCAACGTGTCGCAGCCGGATGCCGGACGCGTCAACGAGCTCCTCGCGGGTCGGCTCGCGTCCCAGCTCGGCCTCGAGCGACGCCGACAGGCGCGTCAGCCGATGCTGCCGCTCGGCGACATGGATGGGTAGTCGGATCGTGCGGCTCTGGTTGGTGACGCCGCGCTGGATCGCCTGTCGGATCCACCACGTCGCGTACGTCGAGAACTTGTAGCCGCGCCGCCAGTCGAACTTCTCGACGGCCCGGTTCAGCCCGATCGCCCCTTCCTGGATCAGGTCCAGGAACGGCACGCCCAGGCCGCGGTAGCCCTTGGCGATCGAGACCACGAGCCGCAGGTTCGACTCGATCATGCGCTGCTTGGCGGCGGCGTCACCGCGCTCGATGCGCTTGGCGAGCGCAACCTCCTCGGAGGCAGTGAGCAGGCGGCGCTTCGACAGCTCGTTCAGGAACAGCCGCAGGATGTCCTCGGAGCCCTCGACGCCCGGCTCGTGGCCGACCGCCTCCTGCTCGACTTCTTTGCCCTCGTCAACGTCATCAGCCGATTCCAGCTCGTCGACCTCGTCGAGGTAGTTTGCGGGGAGCGCGCTCATCTCAGGCCTTCGCCCTGGGTACGATGACGATCGGGCAGGGCGCGTGATGGGCGATCTGCTGGCTCACCGAACCGAGCAGCAGCCCGGCGAAGCCACCGTGGCCGCGCGTCCCCACGATGAGCAGGTCGGCGCCCTGGGCGGCATCGACGAGCACCTGCGCCGGCGAGCCCTCGGCGATCGTCTTCTCGATCTCGATGTCCGTCGCATCGCCGAGCACTTCGGCAACCGCATGGTCGATGACGGCGCGCGCGTTCCTCTGCAGCTCGGGCAGAAGCGCGTCGTCGATCGGCGCCATCATGCCGATCGGAGCAGCAACGTACGTGAGCGACCACGCAGCGACGAGCCTCAACTTCGCCTTGCGCAGCCTCGCCTCGGCAGCCGCAAAGCGGAGCGCCGCCTGCGAGCCGGCCGAGCCATCGATTCCGACAACGATGATGCCCATCAGAATCCCTCCTCCTTAGCGTTGACATTCACCGGCCACGACGGCCGACACCACCACGATGTGCAGAACAGCCCCGGGCACGCGACAGCGTGAGCGCTCTGCCGGAGGAGCAGGTAGGCGGAGTGCAGGGGGAACGTCGCGGTCTGCATTGCCCCTCAATCATCCAGGGACGGCACTGCCGGTCACATCCGGCGGGGCGCTGATCTCCCTGCGGAGTTCTACGGAACGGCCGGGCGCCTACGGCACCCAGAGGCGGCCGAGATATGTGCTCGGATCGCCGGGCCGCCAGCGCTGCAGGAAACGCTGGATCGGCGGATGCACAACGATCTCGTCGAGCTCCTCGGGGTCGAACAGACGGTGCCCACGCACGGCGACGTCGACGGAGCTGACGCCCTCCAGCGAGCGGTCGCCGAGGTCGGCGGCGAACACGATGTGCACGACGTGCTTGCCGGGCGCCGTCCGTTCCGGCGGGATCGACTCGACGATCGCCACCGGGCCCTCGAAGCTGAGGTCGTCCACCAGCCCGACCTCCTCGGCCAGCTCGCGCCGAAGGGCGTCGATCAGGCTCTCCCCCGCCGCGACCCCGCCACCGGGCAGCAGCCACGCCTCGCGGCCCCCCTTCTCGTGGCGGATCAGCAGGAGCCGCCCCTTCCAGCGCAGCAGCGCGGAGACGCGGAGGCGCGGCTCGGCGGTCATGGGCGCGCGCTCAGCTCCCCGACGAGCCGAAGCCGTCGGCACCGCGGTCGCTGGCCGGCAGCTCGTCGACCTCGAACGGCGCGACCGGCGGCACTGCCAGCACGACGAGCTGCGCGATGCGCATCCCCGGCTCGACGACGAAGGTGGTGCGCGCGTCGGTGTTGAGCAGCGCGACCTTCAGCTCGCCCCGGTAGCCAGCGTCGATCAGGCCGGGACTGTTGACGATCGTGATGCCGTGCTTCGCGGCCAGGCCGGAGCGCGGCTGGACGAACCCGGCGTGACCCTCCGGGATGGCGACCGCGAGCCCGGTGCCGACGAGGGCGCGCTGGCCCGGCGCCAGCTCGACCCGGTCGCAGGCGGCCAGATCGAGGCCCGCGTCGCCGGCATAGGCGCGCTCGGGGACGACGGCGTCCGGCCGCAGCCGCTTGATCGGCAGGTTCACACCGCCGCCTCGCGCGCCTCGGCGACAAGGAACGGCGCATAGCGGCGCACCTCGCGCTCGGGCAGCTGCGCGCGCACCAGCACGCCCTCGGCGGTGTCCTCACGGCTCGTGATCGGCGCGCCCAGCGCGTAGAGCGCCGACAGCACCGCGCCCTGGTCGTAGGGGACGAGCAGGTCGACGGCGACGAAGCGGTCGGCGAAGCGGTCGGCGATGCGCGTCTTCAGCTCGGCGAGCCCCTCGCCCGTGGCCGCCGAGATCTGGAGCGACTCGGGGAAGCGGTTCGCGAGGTCGCGGCGGCGCATCGGGTCGACCATGTCGATCTTGTTGACGATGATCTCGATCGGCAGGTCGTCGGCGCCGATCTCGTGCAGGACGGCGTTCACGGCCGCCACCATCTCGTCGAGCCGCTCGGGCGACGCCGAGGCGTCGATGACGTGCAGCACGTAGTCGGCGACGAGCGTCTCCTCGAGGGTGGCCGCGAAGCCCTCGACCAGCTGGTGTGGCAGCCGCCGGACGAAGCCGACGGTGTCGGTCACGAGGTAGCGCCGGCCCAGGTGGATAAAGCCGCGCGTCGTCGGGTCGAGCGTCTCGAACAGGCGGTCCTTCACCGACACCTGGGCGTCCGTGAGCGCGTTCAGGAGCGTCGACTTGCCGACGTTGGTGTACCCGGCCAGCGCAACGGTCGGGATGTCGGAGCGGCTGCGCTGCTTGCGGCGCGTGTCGCGCTGGCGGCTGAGCCCGTCGAGGCGCTGGCGCAGCAGCGAGATGCGGCGGCGTGCCATCCGCCGGTCGGTCTCCAGCTGCGTCTCGCCGGGGCCTCGGGTGCCGACGCCGCCGCCGAGCCGCTCGAGGTGCTGCCACATGCCGCGCATGCGCGGGAGGTTGTAGTCGAGCTGGGCGAGCTCGACCTGGAGCTTGCCCTCGGCGCTCACTGCGTGCTGCGCGAAGATGTCGAGGATCAGCTGCGTGCGGTCGATGACGCGGGTCTCGAGCTCGTTCTCGATGCGGCGCTGCTGGGTGGGGCTCAGCTCGTCGTCGGCGATCAGCACCTCGGCGCCCGAGTCCTTGTAGGCGAGCTTCAGCTCTTCGAGCTTGCCCTTGCCGAGATACGTGCGGGCGTCCGGCTGGTCACGGTGCTGCACGAGCCGGCCGATGATCGTGACGCCCGAGGTGCGCGCAAGCTCGTAGAGCTCGGCGAGCTCCTCGTCAGCGTCGACGCCGGAGGCGAGCACGGCGATGGCGAACCCGCGCTCGGACTCGGCGCCCGGCGAGGGATCGGGATGGTGCGGGCTCACACAGCTCAGTATGACTGGCGGCAGCGGGGACGCCCCGCGCGGTACGCTCGCTGTGTGAGCGACCTCGAGCACATCCTCGCCATGCGCACCCTCGAGTTGGTCGACATCCCGTCGGTTAGCCGTGACGAGGCTGCGCTGCACACCCACGTGCTGAAGCTCATCCCGCGGCCGCCGTTCGCGGTCGAGTACCTCACCGAGGACGCGATGCTGTTCGTCACGCCGCGCCGCGAGGGCCGGCCGTTCGTGGTGCTCGCCGGGCACCTCGACACCGTCCCGCCGCAGGGCAACTTCCCCGGCCGGCGCGAGGGCGGCAGCGTGCACGGGCTCGGCTCCACCGACATGAAGAGCGGCCTGGCCGTGATGATCGAGATCGCCCGCTGGCTCGCGGCCGAGGAGATCGAGCCCGAGGTCGACCTGGGCCTGCTGTTCTTCGCGCGCGAGGAGCTCGCGCAGTCGGAGAGCCCGCTGCCCGCGTTTTTCGAGTCGTGCGCGCGCGCCCGCGAGGCCGACCTCGCGATCGTGATGGAGCCGACCGACAACACGGTGCAGGCCGGCTGCCTCGGCAACATCAACGCCGACCTCGTCTTCCACGGTGAGGCCGCCCACTCGGCACGGCCGTGGACCGGCGTCAACGCGATCGGCCGTGCGGTCGAGGGGCTCGCGCACATCACGTCGCTGCCGCGCGAGGAGGTCGTCGTCGCCGGGCTGCCGTTCTACGAGGTGCTGTCGGTGACGCGCTTCGCCGGCGGCGTCGCCGACAACGTCATCCCCGAGCTGGCCTCGGCCCGGCTCAACTACCGCTACGCGCCGGACAAGACGCGCGAGCAGGCCGAGGCGCGCCTGCGCGCGCTGGTGGCGCCCACCGGCGGCGAGCTCGCGGTGCTCTCGAACTCGTCTCCGGCGCGGGTCGCGGCCGAGACGCCGCTCGTGCGCCGGCTGTGCACGGCGGGCGGCTATGAGATCCTGCCGAAGCAGGCCTGGACACCGGTCGCCGAGTTCTCGGATGCGGGCCTGGACGCGGTGAACCTGGGGCCAGGCGCGACGCGCTACGCGCACCGTCGCGACGAGCAGGTCGAGACGCGCGAGCTGGTGCGCACCTTCGATGCGATTGCCCGGTTCCTGACGGAGTCGGCGTAGGCTGACCGGCGTGCGCGCCTCCCCCACGCTGGCCGCCATGGCGATCTACCCGTTCTCGCGTCTCGAGGACGCGAAGCGCAAGGTGCGCGAGGCCGGCGTCGTGCTGATCGACTTCGGCATCGGCGATCCGCAGGAGCCAACCGACCCGATCATCCGCCAGGCCCTCGTGGACGGCCTGCGCGAGTCGTCCAGCTATCCGCTGTCGGCGGGGCTGCCGGAGCTGCGCGAGGCGATCGCAGCCTGGGTCGGGCGGCGCTTCGGCACGGCGATCGACCCGGCCACGCAGGTCGTGCCGACGTACGGCTCGAAGGAGGCGATCTTCTCGTTCGCACTTGCCACCGTCGACGTGGCGAGCGGCAAGGACACCGTCGTCGTCACCGAGCCCGGCTACCCGGTGGGCGAGCGCGGGGCGCTGTTCGCGGGCGCCCGCGTCCTGCGGCTGCCGCTGCTGGAGCGCAACGGCTTCCTACCCGACCTGGACGCGATCCCGGCCGCGGAGTGGCCGCGCATCTCGCTGTTCTGGGTCAACTACCCCAACAACCCGACGGGCGCCGTGGCGCCGCTCTCCTTCTACGAGGAGCTGGCGCGGCGGGCGCGCGAGCACGACTTCCTGCTGTGCTCCGACGAGGCGTACAGCGAGCTGTGGTTCGACGGCCCGACGGCCTCGGCGCTCGAGGTGGCCGACGGCCCGGCCCCGCCCGGCGCGGCCGCCACCGGACCGGGAGCGGCCGCGGGCAACGGCGCCGCCGCTGCCGCCCCCTCCCGCCCGCTCGCCAACATCGTCGTCTTCAACACGCTCAGCAAGCGCTCCTCGATGACCGGCTACCGCTCCGGGTTCATCGCCGGCGACCCCGAGGTGATCGCCACCATGCGCGCCTTCCGGCCGACGATCGGCACGGCGCCGCAGGAGTTCGTGCAGCGCGCCTCGGTGGTCGCCTGGAGCGACGAGCGT
>JANXXF010000109.1 GCA_025350775.1 Actinomycetes bacterium | reverse complement strand
GCGCTCGTTGAGTGGCTCGCCGACCGCTGCGCCGTGCCCCTCGAGCTCGTCACCGACTTCCTCTATCCCGGCCACACGCAGCTGCGCTGTCACACCGTTGCCGACCGCGCCGGCTCGACGCTGCTGCGACTGCTGCTGGAGACGGCCCAGCGCACCGACGGGCTCGAGCTGGTGGCGCCGCTGCGGCTCGTGGACGTCGAGCTCGACGGCGACGGCGCCGTGCGCGCCGCCATCGCCGAGACCCCCGATCGCGCGCGCGAGCGCGTCGACACGCGCAGTGTGGTACTCGCGACCTGCGGCTTCGGCGCCAACGCGGAGCTCGTGCGGCGCTACTGCCCGGAGATCGTCGGCGGCCTCTACCACGGTGGCGACGGCGCCAACGGCGACGGCCTGCTGATCGGCCAGCGGCTCGGCGCCGACACCGCGTACCTCGACGCCTACCAGGGTCACGGCTCGGTCGCCGACCCGCACTCTGTGATCGTGACGTGGGCGACGGTGGTGCACGGCGGCGTCATCGTCAACGCTCGGGGCGAGCGCTTCGGCGACGAGTCGACGGGCTACTCGGAGTTCGCGCGACGGGTGATAGCACAGCCCGGTGCGCACGCCTGGACGGTGATCGATGATCGCATCGAGGCGACGCTCGAGCCGTTCGCTGACTGGCAGCGGCTGCGCGCGTCGGGCGCGATCCGCCGTGCCGGCGACAGCGAGGAGCTGGCCGCGCTGATCGGTGCAGACTCCGAGGTGCTCGCCGCCACGCTCGCTGCCGCCGACGCCTGCGCGCGCGCAGGCGCTCCCGACCCTTTCGGCCGCACCGCCTGGGAGGCGCCCCTGCAGGCGCCCTATGTCGCGGTGCGTATCGCCGGCGCCCTCTTCCACACCCAGGGCGGCCTGCGCACCGACGGCGCGGCCCGTGTGCTGCGAGGCGGCCGCCCGCTCGCCGGCCTCTACGCGGCCGGTGGCGCCGCCCAGGGCATCTCCGGCCACGGCGCCGACGGCTACCTGGCCGGGAACGGCCTGCTGGGCGCGCTCGGCCTCGGCTACCTGGCCGGCGTCGGCCTCTCCCTGTAGCCTTCACAGATCATGGCAATCAGCGTCCGAAAACCCAGCTCCAAGGCCCGAAGTACCGGCGAGCTCCCGGAGCTCGCCCGTAAACACCTCTGGTTGCACTTCACCCGCATGGGTGGCTACCTCGATGAGGACGTCCCGATCATCGTGCGGGGCGACGGCTGTTATCTCGAGGACATCAACGGTAAGCGTTTCCTCGACGGGCTTGCCGGCCTCTTCACCGTGCAGGTCGGCTACTCGTTTGGCGAGGAGATCGGGCAGGCCGCGCTCGAGCAGATGCGCGAGCTGCCGTACTACTCCAACTGGAGCTACGCGCACCCTGCGGCCATCAGGCTTGCCGCCGAGCTCGCCGAGCTCGCGCCGGGCGACCTCAACCGTGTGTTCTTCGTCTCGGGCGGCTCCGAGGCCGTCGAGACGGCGTGGAAGCTGGCCCGCCAGTTCCACCTGGGCAACGGGCAGCGCCGCTGGAAGGCGATCTCGCGCAAGCTCGCCTACCACGGCACGACGATGGGCGCGCTCTCGATCAACGGGGTGCCGCAGCTGCGGCAGCCGTTCGAGCCGCTCGTCCCCGAGGTGATCCACATCGCGAACACGAACGGCTACCGGCGGCCCGCCGACGAGACCGAGGCCGAGTTCACCGCGTTCCTGCTCGAGGAGCTGGAGCAGGAGATCATCCAGGCCGGCCCCGACACCGTCGCGCTCGTCGTGCTCGAGCCGGTGCAGAACTCCGGCGGCTGCCTCGTGCCGCCGGCCGGCTACCTCGAGGGCGTCCGTGCTCTCTGCGACGACTACGGCATCCTGCTGTGCGCCGACGAGGTGATCTGCGGCTTCGGCCGTCTCGGCGAGTGGCTCGGCACCGATCGCCACGACATGCAGCCCGACATGCTGACGGTCGCCAAGGGCCTGTCGTCCGGCTACGGCACGATCGGCGCGCTCATCGCCAGCGACCGGCTGATGGAGCCCTTCCTCGAGGAGGGTGCGATGTTCAGCCACGGCTCGACGTTCGGCGGCCATCCGGTACAGGCGGCGATCGCACTGAAGAACATCGAGATCCTGCGTCGCGAGCGCCTCGTCGAGCACGTGCGCGCTACCGAGGGCGCCTTCCGCGCGACGCTCGCGCCACTGCTCGACCTGCCGATCGTCGGCGACCTGCGCGGCGAGGGCTTCTTCTACGCGCTCGAGCTCGTCCGCGACAAGGAGACGAAACAGACCTTCGAGCCCGAGGAGTCGGAGGCGCTGCTGCGCGGCTTCCTCACGCCGCGGCTGTACGAGGCGGGCCTGATCTGCCGCACCGACGACCGTGGCGACCCGCTCGTTTGCATCTGCCCGCCGCTCGTTGCCGGCCAGGCGGAGTTCGACCGGATTGCGGGTATTCTCGGCGACGTGTTCACTGAGGCCTGGACCCGGTTCTGCGCGTAAGTGGGCATGCCGTCCGCCGCTGACGTCCGCATCGAGCGTGTCACGAAGCGCTTCGACGGCGTCGTCGCGGTGGACGACATCTCGCTCGAGATCCCCGCAGGCAGCTTCTTTGCGCTGCTGGGGCCGTCCGGCTGCGGCAAGACCACCACGCTGCGCATGATCGGCGGCTTCGAGCAGCCCAGCGACGGCGTCATCTACCTCGGCGAGGCAGACGTGACGGGCCTGCCGCCCTACCGGCGCGACGTCAACACGGTATTCCAGTCGTACGCGCTGTTCCCCCACCTGACCCTCTTCGAGAACGTCGCCTTCGGGCTCCGGCGCAAGGGCGTCCGCGGTGACGAGCTGCGCACGCGGACGCTGTCGATGCTCGAGCTCGTCGGGCTTGCCGGCTATGACAGGCGGCGGCCGCGCCAGCTCTCCGGCGGGCAGCAGCAGCGCGTCGCGCTCGCGCGGGCGCTCGTCAACCGGCCGCGGGTGCTCCTCCTCGACGAGCCGCTCGGCGCGCTCGACCTCAAGCTGCGCCGCCAGATGCAGCTCGAGCTGAAGCGCATCCAGAGCGAGCTCGGTATTACCTTCGTGCACGTCACGCACGACCAGGAAGAGGCCATGACCATGGCCGACACGATCGCGATCATGAACGGCGGCCACATCGAGCAGCTCGGCACTCCCGTCGAGCTGTACGAGAGCCCGGCGACCGCCTTCGTCGCCGGCTTTCTCGGCGCCTCGAACCTGCTGCGCGGCAGTGTCTGCGGCCCCGCTGCCGTCCGGCTCGTCGACGGCACCGTGCTCCGCGTCGGCCCCGCCGCGCTGGCTGGCCGCACGGGCAGCGTCGCGGTCGGCGTCCGCCCCGAGAAGCTGCGCCTCGGCGACGACGGCGTCAACGTGCTGCGCGGCACCGTGGCCGAGAGCTCCTACGTGGGCGTCTCGACGCAGTACCTTGTCGCTACACAAGCGGCGACGCTCGTCCTCTATATGCAGAATGCTGCTCCTGGCGCCGACACGCTCGCGCCGGGCTCCAGCGTCGCGCTCACCTTTGACCCGCAGGTGACGTTCGTCGTCGAATCCAACGAGGAGGGATCAGGTTGACCACCCGGAGCACCCGCCGTCAGTTCGTCCAGCGCACCGCTCTCGGTGGCGCCGCCGCGCTTGCCCTGCCCTCGCTCGCGAGCGCCGCGACCCGGTTGTCGCAGGCCGACAGCAAGACGCTGACGATCTCCAACTGGCCGCTCTACATCGACCTCGACGAGAAGACGAAGCGGCACCCGTCGCTCGACGCGTTCACGAAGAAGACCGGCATCAAGGTCAAGTACCTCGAAGACGTCAACGACAACAACTCGTTCTTCGGGAAGGTGCGCGAGCCGTTGCGCCGCGGCCAGTCGATCGATCGCGACATCATGGTGCTCACCGACTGGATGGCCGCCCGCCTCGTCCGGCTCGGCTGGGTCGAGAAGCTCGATCGGGCGAAGATCCCCAACAGCAAGAACCTCCAGCCCGGCCTGGCGCACCCGTCCTGGGACCCGAAGCGCGAGTACAGCCTGCCGTGGCTCACCTTCATGGCCGGCATCGGCTACGATCCGAAGCGGGTCGGCTACGAGATCACCTCGGTCGACCAGCTGCTCACCGACCGGAAGCTGCGCGGCAAGGTCACGCTGCTGTCGGAGCTGCCCGAGACGACCGGTCTCGTGATGCTGTCGAACGGCGACGACCCGACGAAAGTCACCGCAGCCTCGTTCGACCGCGCGATCAGGAAGATCCAGAAGGCGCTCGACGGCGGGCAGATCCGCCAGTTCACGGGCAACGACTACGCGCCGCTGCTGGCCAAGGGCGATGTGCTCGCCGCCTTCGCCTGGTCGGGCGACGTCGCGCAGCTGCAGATCGACAAGCCCGGCCTGGCGTTCGCAATCCCCGCGGCCGGCGGCATCCTGCTCAGCGACAACATGCTGATCCCGAAGAAGGGCAACGTCGCGCTCGCGTCGGAGTTCATGAACTTCGTCTACGACCCGGCGGTATCGGCCGGCATCGTCGACTACGTTGCGTACCCCGGGCCCGTGCTGGGCATCGAGCAGGTGCTCGCCAAGACCGACCCGAAGGTACTTGCGAACCGTCTGATCTTCCCCGACGCGAAGACCCGCGCGCGACTCCGCTCCTACGATCCCGTGGCGGCCGACAACAAGGGTTACAAGGAGAAGTTCCAGGCGCTCGTCGGAGCCTGACGCCACTCTACGGGGATGGGGTTCCTGCACCGGCACCGGTGGTTGACGCCCTACGGGCTGCTGGCCGTGGGCCTGGCCTGGCTCGCGGTGTTCTTCGTCGTGCCGGTGTACTACCTGGCCGAGTCGTCGCTGCAGACGGGCGACCCCGACTTCGGCTACGCCTTCACCTGGGCGTGGGGGAACTACGCAGACGCGCTGGGGCGCTACCAGGAGCAGCTCCTGCGCTCGCTCCAGTACGCCGGCATCGCGACGCTGCTCGCCTTCGTCATCAGCTACCCGCTCGCATACTGGATCGCGTTCCGCGGCGGCCGCTGGAAGAACCTGCTGCTGGTGTTGGTGATCGCCCCGTTCTTCGTGACGTACCTCATCCGCACGCTCGCCTGGCAGACGATCCTCGCCGACGAGGGCTTCGTGGCCGGGGCGTTCCGCTGGCTCGGCATCATCGGCGCCGACGGGCGGCTGCTGGCTACGTCGACCGCGGTGGTGGCGGGCATCACCTACAACTTCCTGCCGTTCATGGCGCTGCCGCTGTACGCCAGCCTCGAGCAGGTCGACAAGCGGCTGGTCGAGGCGGCCGAGGACCTCTACGCGTCGCGGCCCGTGGCGTTCTTCAAGGTGACGTTCCCGCTGTCGCTGCCCGGCGTCGGCGCCGGCGTGCTGTTGTGCTTCATCCCGATCGTCGGCGAATTCGTG
>JANXXF010000327.1 GCA_025350775.1 Actinomycetes bacterium | reverse complement strand
GTTCGAGGAGATCTACTACCGTCAACAGGGCTCAGGCCAGCAGGCCGAGACTCAAACCAAACTGCCTGCATGAAACCCGGAGCGGTTCAATCCGCCACCTGGGCATCTTCGCCGCAACAGGGTCGCAGCATCATCCGCAGACTGCACCAGCGCCGCTACGGGAAACTACGCAGGCGACTGGCAACCGCCGGTCGGGCCGCAAGCCTCTGGAGGCTTGATGTGTAGCGGTGCCCCTGACGGGGCTGTCCCGGGCCAAGCCGGGGCGTCACGGCGTCCGCAGGCCAGGCCCGGGGCCTGGGTGAGGAACGACGGGGCGTCACGGCGCCGCGCCCGGGGCGGCAACCGCTGCCGCGCCGAGACACAGAAAGCCTCTAGGCTTGGCGACACGATGAAAGCGGAGCTCGAGTTCTTCGACGTCTCGTCACTGCCCTGGGAGCCGATCCCCGGCCTCGCCGGGATCGAGCAGAAGATCCTCGCCGCGAGGATGTACTCGTGCCGTCCCCCGGGGATGGTGCACGGGCCGTTCGCGAGCACCGAGGGCTGCCTCGTGTTCGAAGTGAGGTACACCGATCCGCACCGTCGCTAGCGCACAGCTGGGCCGCAGGCCGGGTACGGCGCCGGCCGGCATGGTGGTGGCGCTGGCAGCCGCAGCCGTTGCCGCCGTGGCGCTCGTCGCTGGGCCGGCGGCGGCAGCGTCCGCGGCAGCGCCGACCGCACAGGCTGCCGCGACCTGCCCCCTGGATCACACCCTCACCGCGTACATCGCGGACATGGAGGAGGACGCGCGCCTGGCCGTCACGCTCAGCGCCACGACGCAGCGCCTGCTCGACCGGCTACCACCCGCTCGCGACGCCCGCTGGGCGCAGGCCTCCCGCCAGGTCGACGTGCTCGCCCAGTCGATCAGCCACTACGTCGAGGAGGGCGGCGGCATCGCGCCGCCACGGCGGCTGCGGGCAGCCCACGCGACCCTGACGATGGCGCTGATTGCGCTGTTCCAGGTGGCAGCACCGCTCTCGGGCGCGCTCGAGGTGGGCGACACACTGGTGGTGGCGACGGCGCGTTCGCGCTTCGCCGCGGCCGCCCAGGCGTTGAAGCAGTGGCGGGCCGCAGTGACGGCCGCGGCGACCGCAGGCCGGATGGCTCTGCCGGCGTGGATGCTGGCTGCGGAGGCGCGGCCACCGGTCGCGTGCCGCCCGGCCGGCGGGGTAGCCGGCGCGGTAGCCGGCGTGGCGCCCGGCGCGATGGCCGGCAGCTAGCGCTCGAGCCGCAGCACGAGCGCGCCGCCCGGCGGCAGCGTCAGGTCGCACGACCCGTTACGCCACTCCAGCCGGCGCTCGCCGTCCGCGAGCAGGTCGACGGCAGCGACGTCGCCAGCCTCGGCGGCGCTGGCGGCGCCGTCCCGCGGTGGCAGCATGAGCGCCGTCTCGAGCGGGCAGTCCGGGCGCCGATTGATGACGACGAGCAGCTCGTCCCGCGGTGCGCTGCGCAGAAACGCGAGCACGCCGTCGTCGGCCGGGTCGAGGAACCGGAGCTCGGAGCCGGGACGGAGCGCCGGCCGCGCCTGCCGCAGGTCGGCGAGGCGCCTGGCGAGCACGAGCGCGCCGGCGTCCGGCCCGACGACCCCGAAGGACGAGGAGAGCGTCGCCGCGGCGACGAGGGCACCACCGCCGCAGGCGCTCAGCCGGAGCCGTGGCAGCGGCGACGTCAGCGACCTGGTGGGCTGCTGCACGAGCAGCTCGGCCGCCGTCCGCGTCGGCACCTCGTCGAGGCGGGTCGAGAGCTGGGCGAAGCCGGCGAGCCCGAGCGCGCGGGCGAGCGCAGGCCGCAGCGGCCCCGCGGCCGAGAAGATCGCTTCCGGGGCGACGCCCAGCACCTGGCCGAGCACCGCCTCCCAGGCGGGCAACGGCAGCCGGGCTGCGCCCTCGACCTCGAACGACGAGACACCGGCGGCGATCCAAGCGAGAAGCTCGGCGCAGAGGCCGTCGATCGCAGCGGCACTCCCCGCTCCCGCCAGCGCGACCGCCAACGCGTCGCCCACCGCCACGCCCAGCGCCAGCCGCAGCCCGTCGGCGTCGGCGGCGGCGACCAGCGCCTCAACACGGGCACGGGCACGGGCAGCGTCCGCGCCCGTGCCCACCGCGCCGATGCCCGCCGCCCCGCCCGCCCCGCCCTCCCCGCCGAGCCACACGCCACGCGCCACGAGCGCCGTGTCGAAGCCGACGGCCGCTACGCGGCCGAGCAGCGTCGGCGAGGCCTCCTCCGGCAGATCGAGCCAGGCGCCGTTGACCGCCGCCTCGGGATCGACGGCGACGACGAGCGGGCGCGGCAGCGAGACGAGCTCGTGCTGGTCGGGAAGCGCGTCGACCGCGAGCAGCGTGACGAGCTGGAGCGTCTGGTCGGCGGCAGCGTCGGCGAGCTCGAGCGTCTCGACCACGAAGGGGAAGTGGCGGTAGCCCTCGAGCAGCGCGCGGCCGGCGGCGATCTCGGCGGCGTAGTCGGCCTGCCCGGCGCCCTGCACCCGTGCGGACACGTCCGTGCGCCACACGTCCCAGCGGTTAACCCAGGCGTCGAGCTGCACCTGCCAGAGGCCGGGCGCGTCGGACAGGAACGAGCCGCTGAAGCGGTCGTCGGGGAGGGCGTAGAGCGGCGCGTAGCGCCAGCGGCGGCCGCCTGCGGGCCGGTAGCGGAGCATGCCCATGACCCGCTCGTCGCCGTGCCGGACGAACGTCGCGCTGACCTGCACCCACTCGTCGACGCTGCCGCGCGGCAGGTCGCGGCCGGGCAGCGACGGCGGGTCGACGTCGAGGATGCGGATCCCGGGCGCGCCGGCAGGTGGACGGGGCGGCACTGAGGGGAACGCTACCGCCTCGACGGCAAGTGTCCGCGGAAAAGCGCCCGCCGGCCGGGCGCGGACCTACCACCCCTTTCGGGCGGTGTCGGCCAACTTACCCTCCAGAGCGTGCTGGAGGGTAAGTTCGGCGAGGGCCTTGCGGACCAGGGGGGGGAGGGCAGCCGATTTCCGACGCGACTCCGCGCCGCCGGAGCTACACCGAACGACCGGCCGCGTGGCCCTCGGCGATCGCCTGGAGGCGGTGCGGGGCGTGACGCAGTCGCCGGCAAGGCGCACGGTGAACCCGGGCGCGCGGGCGCTGAGCCTCGCGGCGAGGCCCGCTTCGGGAATGCGGCGGCCCGCCTTCACGGCAAGCGCTCACGGAAAAGCGGAGGGGCGGCCTCGCGGCCGCCCCTCCATCACCTCGTGTGCGTCAGGTCGCCGTTAGGCCGACTTGAACTCCAGGTAGCTGAGGATGTCGTAGTTCGTCGCGACCCAGCCCGTGATGCCCTTGCGGACGGCGAGCTGTGTGCTGACCTGCGCCACCGGGATGCCCGGCAGGTCGGTCATCAGGATGTCCTGCATCTTCTTCAGAGCGGCGAGGCGCGTGGCACCCGTCGTCTTCGACGTCGTCTTGTAGAGCGCGTCGAATGCCGCGTTGCTGTACGCGAACGGGGTGTTCAGGCCGCCGTTCTTCTTCGAGACGTAGAACAGGAGCGAGCAGTACCCGACATCCGGGCCGAGCGGGCGATCCTGGTCGGCGAGGAACATCGGCACGTCGTACTTCGTGAGCGTGCGGTCGGTGTACTCGGCCTGCGAGATCGGATCGAGCGTGATGTTGATGCCGATCTGTGAGAGCGCCGTCTTGATGCGGTTGGCGATCGGCTCCATCAGCGCGCGACGCTCGGCCGCGTAGGTGAGCTTGAGACCGTCGGTCTCGAGGCCCTTGCCGTCGGGGAAGCCGGCCTGCGTCATCAGCGCCTTGGCCTTCGGGATGTTCGTGACGTACTGCGTGTGCGGCACGAAGCCGAAGTACGAGTCGGCGCAGAGGCCATTCCACTTGCGAGCCGTGCCCAGGTAGTCGGCCTTGTAGATCTCCTCGTACGGCAGGGCGTAGGCGACAGCCTGGCGGAGCAGGCGGTTCGTCGCGTCGTTCCACGGCTTGAAGTTGAACGAGAGGCCCAGGGTGAGGATCTTCGGGCCGGCGTTCTTGAGCACCGTCACGTTGGCGTTCTTGGCGACGTTCGCGTTCTCCTGCGGCGTCAGGTTCGTGACGATGTCAGCTGCACCGCTCTGGATCGCGGCGACGCGGTTCGAGTTCGCCGGCACCTTGCGGATGATGATCTTGCTGAACTGCGGCTTCCCGCCGTACCAGCCGTTCGGGTTGACCGTCAGATCGGTCTCGGAGCCCTTGACCCACTTGCTGAGGCAGTACGGGCCGAAGCCGGGCGAGGAGACAGTGTTGACGTAGTTGTGCGACCACGGGTCCTTCGCCGTCGCGTGCGCCTTCGTCTCCTTGGAGTCGAACATAAAGAGCGCGAAGATCTCGAGCACGCGCGGGAACAGCTCGTTCGGATTCATCTGGGTGATCTGCACCGTGTAGTCGTCGATCTTCTTGACCTCGGTGTCCTTGAGCACCTTGGCCTTCGGATCCTTGCCGAACACCTCGAGGCCGAGGACGGCACCGACGTTCGAGAGGAACCAGGCGACCGGTGCGGCACCCGAGACCGACTTGCCGCGCTGGAACGTGTAGACCACGTCGTCGGCGGTGAACTCGTTGCCGGCGCAGGACTTGACGCCCTTGCGCAGTTTGAACGTCCAGGTCAGGCCGCTCTTCGACCACGACGTGGCGAGCTGCGGGCGGAAGCCCTGCGTCGTGACCTTGTACTGCGGCTCGAGGATGGCGCCGTTCGTCTTGTTCGGGTAGTTCAGGAGCGGCGACATCGTGTTGATGAGGATCTCCTGGAGCTGCGGCTGAGCGGCGTTGGCGCCGTCCAGGTCGAGCGCAACTGCAACATCGTCCTGAAGCACGACGAGCGTGTCCTTGGCAGCGCTCTTCGAGCCGGAGGCGAAACCGGTGCCGGCAAGTGCACCCACGGCAACCACGGCGGCAAGCGCCAGGAGCAGAGCCGCGAGCGACCGCTTCCTGAGGGGAAGCCTCATCGAAGTACCTCTCTTTCGGGCGGATCGGGGGGGTAAGAACTCCGTTTGTATACAGAAAACGCGCTCTGATTTCAAGCTGCGCCAGGGGCACAGGCTCCGGGCGACTGCTGTCAGCGGCGCGCGAGCGCGAGGACGGCGACCACGGGCAGCGCCCGCAGCGACGCGTCGAGCAGCTCGACCGGGTGCAGCGCCGGCAGTGGCCGGCCCGCGCGGCGCAGCGCTGTCGAGACCTGGAGCAGGCAGCCGGGGTTGCCGCTCGCGTAGACGTCCGGCTCGGCCGCGAGGACGTTCGCGGCCTTGCGGTCGCCGAGCGCACGGGCGGCCGCGGGCTGGACGAGGTTGTAGAGGCCGGCGGAGCCGCAGCAGATCGGCTGCTCGGCCGGCTCCGCGAGGGTGAGTCCGGGAATGGCCGCGAGCATCGCCCGCGGTGCGTCACGGATGCCCTGCGCGTGCGCGAGGTGGCACGAGTCCTGGAACGCGACGCGGAGCTCGAGCGGATGGCGGCGGGCACGCTGGCCGATCGGGTCGGCGAGGAGCTCGGAAACGTCGCGCACCTTCGCGGCGATCGCCTCGGCGCGCTCGTGCCAGGCGGGATCGCCGGCGAAGAGGCGGTCGACCTCGCGCAGGTGGGAGCCGCAGCCGGCGGCATTGACCGCGATCAGGTCGACGTCCGCCTGCTCGAACGCCTCGATCGTCCGGCGGGAGCGGGCCCGGGCCTGCTCGAGGCGGCCCGAGTGCGCGTGCAGGGCGCCGCAGCAGGGCAGCTCGGGGACGACGACGTCGTAGCCGTCGGCGGCGAGCACACGCGCGGTCGCGGCATTGACGTCGCCGAACACCACCGACTGGACGCAGCCCGCCAGCAAGCCGACGCGGGCGCGCGGCGCGCCCAGCGCGGCCAGCGCGGCCGGCCCCTGTCGGCGCACCCGCCACGGCGGGGCGAGCTCGCCGAGCGGCCGCAGCGGCCCGGGCAGCGGCAGCTTCCGTCCGAGCGGCGCCAGCACGAGCCCGGCCCGCAGCACCCATGGCCGGGTGAGCGCCGCCAGCAGCAGCGAGCGCCGCGCCTCGTCGAGCAGGCCGCGCTCGTGCGTCTCCTCGATCAGGCCGCGGGTCTGCTCGATCAGCGTCCCGTACTGCACACCCGACGGGCAGGCTGTGACACAGGCGTCGCAGCCGAGGCAGCGGTCGAAGTGCTCGACGACCGTGTCGGTGAGCTGGATGGTGCCGTCGCTGAGGCCGGCCATCAGGTGCAGGCGGCCGCGCGGCGAGTCCATCTCCTCGCCCCACAGGCTCCAGGTCGGGCAGGTGGGCAGGCAGAAGCCGCAGTGCACGCACTCGGAGACGAGCGCGCGGTCGATCACAG
>JANXXF010000323.1 GCA_025350775.1 Actinomycetes bacterium | reverse complement strand
GGCACGTCACCCGACAATGAAGCTCACCCAGATGCCAAGATATCGGTGGCTGCCGCGCCATCTTGCCCGGCGGGGCTACCGAGATCACTGGCGTTCAGCGCCGAATGCAGAAGAACTCGTGGCGGATCCCACGGACCTACGACTACATCACTGGCCCGAAGGACACCGGCTACAGGGCCATTCACGTCGTCGCTGAACGTAACGGACGCCTCATCGAAGTCCAGCTTCGAACAGAGCGACAGCACCAGTGGGCGGCTGAAGTAGAGCGAACGGGAGGTCGCCTCAACCTCCCACGGCTCAAGGACGGGGAAGGACCCGTGGATCTCGTACGGTACTTCGAACGTGCCGCGTACATGCTGGCCCTTCAGGATTCTGGCCTAGAGCCCGATAGTCGGTTCTGGGCCGAGTTCGAAAAGCTTCGGGGGCAAGTACGCAAGTACTGGTAGGCAAGATAAGGTGACAAACGTGACACTGCTTCACTTTCTCCTCATCTACGATCGGCGCCGCGGGTCACTCGCTGAGGATCCTCGCGAGTTCAGCGACGCAGCCGCAGCCGCCCATGCGTACGAGCGCGCGGAGTGGGAACATCGCGGCAACCGGGATCTCGAGATCGTGCTCATCGGCGCAGATTCACTCGATACGGTTAGGCAGACGCACCGCAACTACTTCGCAAACGACGACGCGATGCCGTTCGCTGGCGCGCACCGGTAAGACGATGCCGCAGCTGGCCTCTTATGCGTGGGGCCAGCCTGGGTCAATTGAGGCCTCTAGACGCACGAAAACCCGCATGGTTAGCGGGTTTCCGGCGAGGTAGCGCATACGGGATTCGAACCCGTGCCGCCGCCGTGAGAGGGCGGTGTCCTAGGCCCCTAGACGAATGCGCCTCGAAGCCGTCAGAGTATAGCGGTGGCGCGGCGCGCCGTGACGGGTGCAGCGACGCGGGGGTGGCGGGTGCAGCGGCGACCGTACGCCGGCCGCAGCGAAGGCCACGCGTCAGGTGCGCCGGCGCCGGCGCGCAGTAGGGTTGGCAGCAGCCGTGCTGCCCCTCAAGGACACGCTGCCGAGCAGGCGCTTCCCGCTCGTCACCCTCACGCTGGTGGCGGCGAACGTCGCCGTCTGGGCGGCCTATCAGGTGCCCCGCGGCGATGTCTCGGCCATGACGCTCGGCTACCGGCCGTGCGAGGTCGACTCGAGCTGCGACGGCAGCGGGCTGCCCTGGGGCCTCAACCTGCTCACGTCGCTGTTCGCCCACGCCAGCTGGGCGCACATCATCGGCAACATGCTGTTTCTGCTGATCTTCGGCGACAACGTCGAGGCGCTGCTGGGCCGCGTCCGCTTCCTCGGCTTCTACGTGCTCGGCGGGCTGGCGGCGACGGCGCTACAGTCGGGCGTCACCTTCGCGCTCGGCGGAGACGGCGCGACCGAGGTTCCGAACATCGGCGCGAGCGGCGCGATCGCAGCGGTGCTCGGAGCGTACCTGCTGGAGTTCCCGCGCTCGCGCGTGCTGACCTGGGTTGCGCCGGCCTTCTTCTTCACGATCCCGGCGCTCGCGTTCCTCGGCATCTGGTTCGTCGAGCAGATCTACATCGGCGGGCTGTCGCTGACGGCGCCGGAGGAGGGGGGCGGCGTGGCGTTCTTCGCGCACGTCGGCGGCTTCCTCTTCGGCGTGGGGCTGGTGCGCGTGTTCGCGCTCGGGCGGCCACGCGGCCTGCCGCAGCCTGCGGGCTAAACGGCGGGCGCACGCTGCCGATCACAGCGACGTCCCCTTGTTCCCTGCTCGGCTGAGCGGAAGGAAGTCCCCATGATCGATGGCAAGACGGTCATTGTCACCGGCGGAACCGGCTCGTTCGGGCGCAAGTTCGTCGAGGTCGCGCTCGCGCGCTACTCGCCGAAGCGGATCATCGTGTTCAGCCGCGACGAGCTGAAGCAGCACGATATGGCGCTCGCCGTGCGCGACCCGCGCGTGTCGTTCTTCATCGGTGACGTGCGTGACGGCGAGCGGCTCCGGCGCGCCTTCCAGGCCGACGTCGACATCGTCGTCCACGCGGCGGCGATGAAGCAGGTGCCCGCGTGCGAGTACAACCCGTTCGAGGCGATCAAGACCAACGTCCTCGGCGGGCAGAACGTGATCGACGCCGCGATTGACGTGGGCGTGCCGCGCGTGATCGCGCTCTCGACCGACAAGGCCGTCAACCCGGTCAACCTCTACGGCGCGAGCAAGCTGGCAGCCGAGAAGCTCTTCGTGCAGGGCAACGCCTACGCCGGCAGCCGCAACACCCGCTTCGCCTGCGTGCGCTACGGCAACGTCGTCGGCAGCCGCGGCAGCGTGATCCCGCTCTTCCTCGAGCAACGCCGCTTCGGTCAGGTGACGCTCACCGACGAGCGCATGACCCGCTTCTGGCTGACGCTCGAGCAGGGCGTCGACTTCGTCATCAACTCCCTCGGCAAGATGCGCGGCGGCGAGGTGTTCGTGCCGCGGATCCCGAGCATGAGCATGGTCGACCTGGCGAAGACAATGGCGCCGGGCTGCAAGATCAAAGTCACGGGCATCCGCCCCGGCGAGAAGCTGCACGAGTGCCTGCTCTCCACCGACGAGGCCCGCCACGCCGTCGCCCTCGACGACACCTACGTGATCCACCCCGAGCATCCGTTCTGGGATCAGAGCGCTCCGGTGGTTGGGTCGCCGCTGCCGAGCGGGTTCGAGTTCTCGAGCGACAAGAACGACCGCTGGCTCACGGCCGACGAGCTGCTGGGCCTCGCGGCAGCCGCGTAATGGCCGGCGCTTCGCAGTTGCCGCCGCGATCCCCGGCGCTGCCGTACGGACGCCAGTGGATCGACGAGGACGACATCGCCGCCGTCGTCGACGTGCTGCGCTCCGACTGGCTGACGACGGGGCCGCGCGTCGCCGAGTTCGAGGGCGCGCTGGCGGCTGCGACAGGCGCTCGCGAGGCCGTCGCCGTGTCGTCCGGCACCGCCGCCCTACACCTGACGATGCTGGCGCTGCGCATCCGGCCCGGCGACGAGGTGATCGTGCCCACGCTGACGTTCGCTGCATCGGCGAACTGCGTCGTCTACTGCGGCGGCACCCCCGTCTTCGCCGATGTCGACGCCGAGACGCTGCTGATCGACCCGGCGGACGTCGCGCGGCGGATCACCTCGCGGACTCGCGCGATCGTCGCCGTCGACTTCGCCGGGCAGCCCTGCGACTACGCTGCCCTGCGCGCGCTGGCCGACCACCACGGGCTGGCGCTCGTCGCCGACGCCTGCCACTCGCTGGGCGCCGCCGAGCGTGGCCGCCCCACCGGCTCGCTCGCCGACCTGACCTGCTTCAGCCTGCACCCCGTCAAGAACATCACGACCGGCGAGGGCGGCGCGATCACCACCGACGACGAGCTGCTCGCCCGCCGCCTGCGGTCGTTGCGCAACCACGGCGTCACCTCCGACCGCCGCGAGCGCGAGGAGACCGGCGCCTGGTTCTACGAGCTGGTCGAGCTCGGCTTCAACTATCGCCTCACCGACTTCCAGTGCGCGCTCGGCCAGAGCCAGCTGCGCAAGCTCCCCGCCTGGATCGAGCGCCGCCAGGAGCTCGCGCGCCTCTACGACACCGCCTTCGCCGGCAGGCCCGGCATCGGCCGGCTCGCCGTGCGCCCCGACATCTCGCACGCCTACCACCTGTACGTCGTCCGCGTCGCCGAGCGCGACCGCGTCTACGGGGCGCTGCGCGACGTGGGCATCGGCGCCAACGTCCACTACATCCCGGTGCACCTGCACCCCTACTACCGCGACCGCTTCGGCACCGGCGAGGGCCTCTGCCCGGTCGCCGAGGCGGCCTACGCCGAGATCCTCTCGCTGCCGCTGTTCCCGCAGATGGAGGACGAGGATGCGGCGTTCGTGGTCGAGGCCCTGAACGCCGCCGTCGCGGGTGGGGCGCTCCTCGTCGCGGGCGCAGCGCTTCCCGCCGCCGCCACGGGCGCCACCGTCCTGGCCGTCCGGGCCGAGGCCGCGTGAGCCAGGGCCCCACCACGCGGCGCTTCGCCGTCGTCGGCTGCGGCTCGATCGGGCTGCGGCACCTGCGCAACCTGCGCGCGCTCGGCTGTGCCGACCTCGTCGCCGTCGACCCCGACCGCGCCTCCCGCGACCGTGCCGCCGCCGAGACGGGCGCGCTGCCCCTAGCGGATCTTGCATCGGCCCTGGAAGCCGGCGCGTCGGTCGCGCTGGTGACGACGCCGACGGCGCTCCACCTGGCGCCCGCGCTCGAAGCAGTCCGGGCCGGGGCCGACCTCTTCGTCGAGAAGCCGCTCGCCGTCTCGCTGGCCGGCCTCGACGAGCTGATCGGCGAGGCCGAGCGCCGCGGCACGATCGCGCTCGTCGCCTGCAACCTGCGCTTCCACCCGGGCCTCGTGCAGCTACGTGAGCTCGCCACCGCCGGCGCGATCGGCCGCGTGCTCTCGGCCCGCATCGAGTTCGGCTCATGGCTCCCCGGCTGGCGCCCCACGACCGACTACCGCACCGGCTACGCCGCCCGCCGCGAGCTGGGCGGTGGCATCGTGCTCGACGCGATCCACGAGCTCGACTACGCGCGCTGGCTGCTCGGCGACGTCGCCAGCGTCGCCTGCTTCGCCGACCACGTCAGCTCGCTCGAGCTGGACACCGAGGACGTCGCTGCGATCCTGTTGCGCTTCGCCTCCGGCGCGATCGGCGAGGTGCACCTCGACTACCTGCAGCGCTCGTACAGCCGCACCTGCCAGCTGATCGGCGAGGAGGGCACGCTGCGCTGGGACTTCACGGCCGGCGAGACGCTGCTGTTCGACGCGAAGACGGGCCGGTGGCAGTCGTTCCCCGACCCGCCCGGCTGGGAGACGAACGCGATGTACGTCGCCGAGCTCGAGCACTTCCTCGCCTGCCTCGCCTACGAGGCCGAGCCCGTCCAGGGTCTGCGGGCCGGCCGGCGCGCCCTCGAGATAGCACTCGCCGCGCTGACATCCGCCGAGGAGGGCGTCATCGTCCGGCTCGCCGCCGCGGCAGCCGCCCCGGCCAGGCTCGCCGCGTGAGGCCGCTCTGCGTGATCCCCGCGCGGCGCGGCTCGAAGCGGCTCGCCGAGAAGAACATCGCCACGCTCGGCGGGCGGCCACTGCTGGCCTACACCATCGACGCCGCTCTCGAGTGCGACCTCTTCGAGCGCGTGTACGTCTCGACCGAGGACGACGGCATCGCCGGGATCGCGGCCGCGCTCGGCGCGGCGGCGCACCCGCGGCCGGTCGAGCTGGCCGCCGACCTTGTCAGTGCCACCGACGTGTGCCTGGAAGTGCTGGACGTGCTCGCCGCCACCGGTGACCACCATGACGCGGTCGTCTGCCTGCAGCCCTCGTCGCCACTGCGCACTGCCGTCGACATCCGTGGCGCCTGGGAGCGGTTCGTCGCCGCCGGCGCCGACTTCCTCGTCTCGGTGACGCCGATCGACCCGCACTACTTCCACTGGGCCGTCCAGCGCGACGGCGAGTGGTGGCGGATGCACTTCGGCGACGCGTTCATGCTGGAGCGGCCGCTGCTGCCGCCCGTCCACCGCCCCAACGGCGCGATCAAGATCGGCCTGGCCGGCCCGCTCGCCGAGCGGCGCAACTTTTTCGGGCCGCGCCTCACTACCTACGAGCTGCCGGAGGAACGCAGCGTGCACGTCGCCGAGCTCTTCGACCTGAGGCTCGCCGAGAGCCTGCTCGCCCCGACCCTGGCCGAGGCGCCCCGCTGATGCCGCCCACCAGCTCCACGCACCCGTTCCCGCACAGCGCCGAGCTCAGCGAGCGCCTGCACGAGCTCGTGCCCGGC
>JANXXF010000017.1 GCA_025350775.1 Actinomycetes bacterium | reverse complement strand
GTCGCCGCGGTCGATGGCGTAGTTGTAGCGCGTCACCAGCTCCTGGATCTCGAGCTGATCGAGGGCGGAGACGGGAGCGGAGCCGGCAGCCGGAACGGGGGCGGGGACGGGCGCCGGGGCGGGAGCAGGGGCCGGGGTCGTCACAGGGCACCCGGGTCGGTGACGGGAGCCTGGCAGGCGAAGCGCTCGCACACGTACACCGCGGGCTGCCCGGCCACCAGGCCCTTGCCGGCAAGCAGCGGCACCTGCTGGGCGGGAGCGTCGTCGAGCCCGCCCGACACGGCGACGACCGCGGTCGGGTCGAACCGGCCGAGCGCCGCCCGCGCGACGGCGCTGTCGACGGGGCCGACGATGGCGATCTCCCTGGGCGGCGCGAAGTGGATGGAGAGCGCGCACAGCGCCCAGCCGAACGCCGACGGCACCCGCTCGAGCGCCGGCCGGATCAGCCGGAACACCGAGACCGCCTGCCGCTCGAGGCCGTCGTCGCCGGAGATCCGGGCGAGTCGGACGAGCACGTGGGCGAGCATCGAGTTGCCGGACGGCGTCGGGTGGTCGTCGAGATCCTTCGTGCGGGCGACGAGGCGCTCGCCGTCGGACGGGGTGAGGAAGAAACCGCCGTGTTCCGGGTCGCCGAACAGCTCGATCGCCAGGGTCGCGAGGCGACCTGCCTCGGCGAGCCAGCGCAGCTCCCCGGTGGCGACGTGCAGCTCGATCAGGCCGTGCGCGACGTCGGCGTAGTCCTCGAGATAGCCGGTGCCCCTGGCCTGGCCCGCGTTGTGGCTGCGGTGCAGCCGGCCGTCGGGCGTCGAGAGCGGCCCGAGCAGGAACTCGCCAAGGCCGCGGGCAGCGGCGAGGTAGTCGGCGCGGTCGAGTCGGCGGCCGGCCTCGGCGAGGGCGGCCAGGGCGAGGCCGTTCCAGCCGGCGACTGCCTTGTCGTCGCGCGGCGGCTTCGGGCGCTGCTCGCGCACCGCCAGCAGGCGCGCACGGGTGGCAGCGTCGACGTCGCCGCGGATCACGTAGCGGCCGTGCTCGAACGGCAGCAGCAGGTGGTCGAGCTCGGCACCGATCTCCTCGGGCGTCCAGGTGAAGGTGAGGCCCTCCACCCCGTCCGTGTCGGCGTCCTGCGACGAGGCGAGGCCGCCGTCCGGCAGCGCCAGCTCGCGCAGCACGTAGTCGAGCGTCTGCTCGCACACGGCGCGATAGCGCGCGTCGCCGGTGACCACCCACGCGTGCAAGTACGTCGCGGCGAGCTGCGCGTTGTCGTAGAGCATCTTCTCGAAGTGCGGCACGAGCCACTGCTCGTCCACCGAGTAGCGATGGAAGCCGCCGCCGAGCACGTCCCACATGCCGCCGAGCGCCATGCCGTCGAGCGTGCCCACCAGCAGCTCGCGTGCCCGCTCGTCGCCGACGCCCGCGACCCGGTGGAGGAGGAACTCGAGCGCTGCCGCGGGCGGGAACTTGGGCGCCCCGGCGAAGCCGCCCCACTGCCGGTCGAACGAGCCGTACAGCGAGCCGACGGCCGCCGCGAGCAGCGACTCGACGAGCGGCTCGGCCGACGGGCGTACCTGCGCCGAGCGCTGCAGCGCCTCGACCAGCCGCGCCCCTTCTTGCACCACCTCGGCGTGCTGCTCGCGGTACGCGTTGGCGACCCCGGCGAGCACCTGCCGAAACGACGGCAGCCCGTGCCGGGCCTCCGGCGGGTAGTAGGTGCCGCCGTAGAACGGCTGCTGGTCGGGGGTGAGGAACACCGTCATCGGCCAGCCGCCGCGGCCCGTCAGCGCGACCACCGCGTCCATGTAGATCGCGTCGATGTCGGGGCGCTCCTCGCGGTCGACCTTGATGTTGACGAAGAGGTCGTTCATCAGGGCGGCCGTCTCGGTGTCCTCGAACGACTCGTGCTCCATCACATGGCACCAGTGGCACGCCGCGTAGCCGACCGAGAGCAGGATCGGCCGGTCCTCGGCTCGGGCGCGGGCGAGCGCCTCCTCGCGCACGAGACCAGCCCGTACCTGCTGCAGCACCGCGCGAACCCGGTCGACTGGTACCCCTGGGGCGAGGAGGCGCTCGCCCGCGCCCGAGCCGAGGACAGGCCGATCCTGCTCTCGGTCGGCTACGCGGCGTGCCACTGGTGCCATGT
>JANXXF010000321.1 GCA_025350775.1 Actinomycetes bacterium | reverse complement strand
GGCGTCGCCCTCGTGGATCGCCTTGAAGACGGTCTCGATCGCCTTCGCCTGCCCCTCCGAGCGGAGGATCGCCGCCAGCTTGTCGCCCTCGGCACGCAGGATCTCGCTCTGGCGCATGCCCTCGGACGAGAGGATCGCAGACTGCTTGGTGCCCTCGGCCGTGAGGATGGCAGCCCGCTTGTCGCGCTCCGCGCGCATCTGCTTCTCCATCGCCTCCTTGATCGAGCTGGGCGGGTCGATCGCCTTCAGCTCGACGCGGACGACGCGGATGCCCCACTTGCCGGTGGCCTCGTCAAGGACGCCGCGCAGCCGGTCGTTGATCTCGTCGCGCGAGGTGAGTGCCTGTTCGAGCGAGAGGCCGCCGATCACGTTGCGCAGGGTCGTGATCGTGAGCTGCTCGATCGCCTGGATGTAGCCGGCGATCTCGTACGAGAAGGCGCGCGCGTCGGTGATCTGGAAGTAGATGACGGTGTCGATGTTGACGACGACGTTGTCCTGTGTGATCACCGGCTGCGGCTCGAACGAGACGACCTGCTCGCGCAGCTCGATCAGCGGGCGGACGCGATCGACGAAGGGCGCCACCAGGTGGAAGCCTGCCTCGAGCGTGCAGTGGTAGCGCCCGAGCCGCTCGACGACGGCCGACCGCGCCTGCGGGATGATCCGCACCGCCCGCGACAGGATCACGAGCACCAGGACGGCGAGGACGATCAGGACGATGACGACAGCGCTCACTGGGGTTCCCTCTCTCTCAGCTACTCCATGACGAGCGCGGTCGCGCCCTCTATCTTGACCACTTCGACAGCGACGCCCGACTCGATGGCGACTCCTTCGACGTACGGCCGCGCTGTCCAGACAGCCCCGCCAACGCTGATCGTGCCGCCGTGGTCGTCGATCCGCTGCAGCACCGTGCCCCGCGCGCCCGGGAGGGCGGCGACACCGGTGCGCAGGACAGGCGGTACGCGTAGGTAGCGGCGCGCGATCGGGCGCAAGACGAGCAGGCCGAGCGCCGAGCCGACGACGAACGCGACGAGTTGGGCGACGAGCCCGGCACCGGCAGCGGCGACGATGACGGCGGCGCCGGCCGCGAGCGCCACCGGCCCGAGAAAGAAAAGACCCGTCGTCGCCAGCTCCCCGGCGGCGAGCAGGACAGCGAGGACAGCCCAGATGGCCCAGTCAGGCACACCCAGATCCTACGCCCTGGAGGGCAGGGCGCGGAGCCGCGGAGCCAACGCCGCTGCCAACGCCGACGCCGACGCCGACGGGCGAGAGTGGTAGCGTCAAGGCCATGCTCTTCAGGCAGTTCGTCAACGACGACCTCGGTTGCGGGTCGTATCTCGTCGGCTGCGAAGCCGCTGGCGTCGCCGCCGTGATCGATCCGGCCTACGCCATCGAGATATACCTCGACGAGGCGGAGCGCCGCGGCGTGCGTATCACCTGCGTCGTCGAGACACACACCCACGCCGACCACCTCTCCGGCCACGGGCGCCTCGCGCTCGAGCACGGCATCCGGGTGTACATCAGCCCCATCGCCGTCGCCACGTACCCGTACGAGCCGCTGGTCGACGGCGCCGAGATCGTCCTCGGCAACGTCGTGCTCCGCGCCATTCACACGCCGGGCCACCGGCCCGAGCACACCGCCATCGCGATCATCGACCGCACGCGCGCAGAGGAGCCCTGGCTGGTGCTCACGGGCGACTCGCTGTTTGTCGGCGAAGCTGCGCGCCCCGATCTCGCCGTGGGCGCCGTCGAGGGCGCGGAGGGTCTCTACGGCTCGCTGCGCCGCCTGCTTGAGCTCCCGGACGGCGTCGAGGTGTATCCGGGCCACGTCGCAGGGTCGCTGTGCGGCGGCGCCGGCATGAGCTCGAAGGGCTCGTCGACGATCGGCTTCGAGCGGCGATTCAACACCGCGCTCGGGCGCGCCGGCGGGCCGATCGACGAATTCGTCCGCCACTCGGCCGCGGTCGAGGCGCCCAAGCCGCCGAACCTGCAGCGAATCGTCGCCCTCAACCAGGGCCCCTGGGTCGGCCGGGTGCCAGAGCTGCAGGCACTCGGCTCCTCGGACGGCGTCACCGTACTCGACGTCCGTCCGGTCACAGCGTTCGCCGCCGGCCATGTCCCCGGGTCGCTGAACGTCCCACTCGCCGGCAGCGGCTTCGGGACGAAGGCGGGCTTCGTGCTCAGCCCCGACGATCCGATCGCGATCCACGCCGGCACAGTCGGAGACGCGCTGGCCGCCGCCGAGCGGCTCCACGCCGTCGGCTTCCTCGACCTCGCGGGCATCCTCTCGCACCCGCCCCTGCCCGCCTCGATGACGATCTTCACCGAGATCGACGCGCTGGAGCGCGCCCTGGAGACGACAGACGCCCTGCTCATCGACGTGCGCGACGAGCACGAGTTCGCGCACGGCTCGGTGCCGGGCAGCGTCAACATCCCTTACCGACAGCTGCGTGCCCGCGCCGGCGAGCTGCTGGCGGGCCGCGTCATCGTTCCCTTCTGCGAGAGCGGCGCGCGGGCAGGCATCGCGGGCAGCATCCTCGCCGCCGCCGGCCTCGATGCGCGGCCGCTCGTGGAGGGCGGCGTGTCCCGCTGGCTGTCGCAGCGCGCCCGCGCCAGTGCGTAGAGGCTTCATCCAAGCTTCACGGATCTCTCACAGTTGTCTCAGCCTCGGCTGATTGACTCTCAGGCAGACTTCGAAATCGTGTAGAGGAGAGTCATGGGACACCGTATGCTCGATCGTCCGGCGGCCGCGGCCGCCGTTGCAGCAGCTGCCCTCGCAGTCGGCGCCGGCGGCGGCATCGGCGGATATGCGTTGCTGGCCGGCAACCCTAAAGACGCGCCCGCCGCGGCAGTCGCCACCGCGATCGTGAAACCCTCCGCCACCGGTGGCACGGCGCAGGCCGCAGCCGCGAGGCGCGCTGCCGCACTGTCGATTATCGACATCTACAAGACCACCTCCGCGGGCGTTGTCGAGATCACGGTTTCGACCGCCGGCAGCCGCGCGACGCGCCTGTCGCCGTTCGGCCAGCAGGGTGGCGAGGCCGAGGGCTCCGGCTTCGTGATCGACACCGCCGGCAACATCGTCACCAACGAGCACGTGATCGACGGCGGCACCGCCATCCGCGTCAAGTTCCTCAACGGTCGCGAGGTCGACGCGAAGCTCGTCGGCGCCGACCCGTCCACCGACCTCGCTGTGATCAAGGTCGACGTGCCCGCGGCCGATCTCAAGCCGCTCAGCTTCGGCGACTCGACCGCGCTCCAGGTCGGCGAGGGCGTCGTCGCCATCGGCAGCCCCTTCGGTCTCGAGGGCACCATCACCGCCGGCATCGTCAGCGCCCTCGGCCGTGACATCCAGTCGCCGAACAACTACCCGATCGCCAACACGATCCAGACGGACGCAGCCATCAACCACGGCAACTCCGGCGGCCCGCTGCTCGACGCCACCGGCAAGGTCGTCGGTGTGAACGCGCAGATCCAGAGCGGTGGCGGCGGTAGCGATGGTGTCGGCTTCGCGATCCCGTCGGCGACCGTCAAGCAGGTGACCACGCAGTTGGTCGCGAGTGGGAAGATCGCACACGCCTTCCTCGGCGCGCGCATCGTCACGATCTCGCAGCGTGCCGCTACTGCGCTCGGCATCCCGCGCGGCGTGCTGCTGGCCCAGGTCTCGGCGAGCTCACCCGCTGCCGCCGCGGGCCTCAAGGCCGGCACCGTGGCCAAGACGGTCGACGGCCAGCGCTACACGACCGACGGTGACGTGATCACCGGCGCCGGCGGCGCCGCGGTGCTCACTACCGGCGACCTCCGTGGCACGATCGACGCGAGGAAGCCCGGTGACACGCTCGACCTCACCGTCGTCAACTCGGGCGTGACCCGTACGGTCACCGTGACGCTGGGCACCCGCCCGGCCTGATCCACCCTACCCCCACCCCTGCTCGGCCCTTGCGGGCCACGCTGCCCGCGAGGCGGCGCGGCCCGCGCAGGCTCAGGCGTCGCGCGGCGGGATGTGGAAGACCTGCTCGAGGATCTCCCTG
>JANXXF010000493.1 GCA_025350775.1 Actinomycetes bacterium | reverse complement strand
CGCACGCGCCGCCCGGCGCGACACTGATCGAAGGAGCTGACATGAGCATTCTCGGCAAGGTCAAGGGAAACCTCCAGGAGACCGCGACGATGGCGCGCGACGGCGTCGAGGACATGAAGGTACGCCACGAGCTCGCGCAGGCCTACGAGGAGCTGGGACGCCGAACGGTCGGTCTGATGAACGCCGGCAAGCTCAAGGCTGCCGCGCTCGACTTCGACGTCGACCGGATCCGGAAGCTCGAAGCGGAGACCAGAACGTAGAAGCAGCGATGTGGCGCTCGGCGTCTCTGCGAGCGCGCGTGCCGCGGTAAGCGCGCCAGGGCGTTGGCCGCAGCACCTCGCGTGGGGCCGCGTCCCACGCCCTGCACCCGCGCTCGCCCCAGTCGTGGCACCATTGGCGGCAATCGACTGTTCAGGAGAGCTTCAGCATGAGCGCAACCGCTGACAGGACGCAGACTGCCGTCCGCGTCCTCGACAACTTCATCGGCGGGCAGTGGGTCCCGTCGAGCACCGGGAACCTGCTCGATGTCACGAACCCGGCGACCGGCGACGTGATCTGCAAGGTGCCGCTCTCGTCGCAGGCCGAGCTCGAGTCAGCCGTCGCCGCCGCGCGCGCCGCGCTGCCCGCGTGGCGCAATCGCTCGGTGATCGACCGCGCCCGCTGGCTCTTCGGCTTCCGTGAGGCGCTCGTCGCCCGCGCCGACGAAATGGCCGCCTGCGTCACCCGCGAGATGGGCAAGACTTACCCCGACGCGCAGGCCGAGGTGGCCCGCATGATCGAGATGGTCGAGGCCGCCACCGCCGTCCCGCAGACGATGCAGGGGCGCATCCTGGAGGGCGTCGCCACCAACGTCGACTGCGAGACGATCCGCCAACCGGTCGGAGTCTGCGCTGCGATCACCCCGTTCAACTTCCCGGCGATGGTGCCCATGTGGTTCCTGCCGTTCGCGATCGGCTGCGGCAACACGTTCATCCTGAAGCCGTCCGAGCAGGTGCCGATGACGCAGCAGATCGTCTTCGAGATCGCCGACTCGCTCGGCCTGCCGCCCGGCGTGATCAACCTCGTCAACGGCGGTGTCGACGTCGTCAACGCGATCCTCGAGTCGCCCGGCATCGACGCGGTGTCGTTCGTCGGCTCGGCCAAGATCGCCCGCTACGTCTACGAGCGCTCGGCCGCCAACGGCAAGCGCGTGCAGGCGCTCGGCGGCGCCAAGAACCACATGCTGATCCTCCCCGACGCGGTGATGGACAAGACCGCCGACAACATCATCTCGTCGGCGTTCGGCGCCGCCGGGCAGCGCTGCATGGCCGGCTCGGTGATCGTTACCGTCGGTGACGCCTGGGAGTCGCTGCGGCCGGTGCTGGTCGAGAAGACCGCCAAGCTGACGGTCGGCGACGGCATGGCGAAGGGCGTCGGCGTCGGCCCCGTCGTGTCCAAGGCGGCGCAGGCGCGGATCCTCTCGTACATCGAGCAGGGCATCGCCGACGGCGCCACGCTCGCGGTGGACGGCCGCTCCCCCGACGCCGACGAGAATGGCTCGTTCGTCGGCCCGACGATCCTCGAGGGCGTCCAGCCGGGCACCGCGGTCGCCTGCGAGGAGATCTTCGGCCCGGTGCTGTCGGTGATCCAGGTCGACTCCTTCGACGACGCGATCGCGCTCGTCAACACGTCGAGATACGGCAACGGCACCTCGATCTTCACCGAGTCTGGCGCGGCCGTCCGCCGCTACCGCAACGAGGTCGAGGTCGGCATGATCGGCGTCAACGTCGGCGTCGCCGCCCCCGTCGCCTTCTTCCCGTTCACCGGCTGGAAGGACTCGTTCCTCGGCGACCTGCACGCGCACGGCACCGACGCCGTCGACTTCTTCACCAAGAAGAAGACGATCACGAGCCGCTACTTCTCGGCCGGCCCGTCCGGCAAGTTCTTCGTCGAGTAGCAGTGACGCCGCCCTGGCCGGAGTCGCCGCCCCCGGCACCACGTCGATCTGAGAGAATCACCCCATGATCCTCGCCTGGGCAAACCCGCCGACCATCGCCGTCATCGTCCTGCTGGTGGCGCTCTTCTTCTATCGCAAGCGGATCCCGGCGCTCGGCAAGAGCCTCGGGCAGTCGCTGCGCAAGGGCAAGAAGTCATTTGACGAGCATCAGGACAAGCTCGATCGCGGCACTGAGGTCGAAGCGACGGTAGTGTCCGAGGAGGACGTCACGCGCGCCCGCCGCGAGCACGAGCGCGACGAGGTCTGAATCGAGGTGCCGCCAGCGGCAGCGATGCCTGCCGCCGCGCACAGCTACCCTGTCTGCCGCCGCCCCCATCGACTAGCGGCCCAGGTCGCAGCCCTTTCAAGGCTGTAGCGCGGGTTCGAATCCCGCTGGGGGCATTTTTCAGGGGTCGAAGGTCTCTTTCGAACCCATGCGCGGTGGGGCCGCTGCTCTCGGCCGCCGCCGATGCCGACTTGGCCGCCCTCGCCTGGATCGGGAAGCCCGACTATTCAAAACCCGGGGCAGACCAAACCGGGGGAAGTCCACATGAGCCCTCCTGGATTCCGCGGAGGCGGTTTTGATTGGTTTCCTCTTTTCATCAAGAGGGTGGTCGTTGCAGC
>JANXXF010000484.1 GCA_025350775.1 Actinomycetes bacterium | reverse complement strand
CGCTACTACGGGCTGCCGCTGCCGTTCTACCCCTGCGTCTGCGGGCATCTGAACGTGATCGGCTCGCGGGCCGAGCTCGAGGCGCGTGCGACCGCCGGCCTCGACGGGCTCGAGGAGCTGCACCGGCCGTGGATCGACGGCGTCACGATCCGCTGCGAGAGCTGCGGCGCCGACGACGTCCGACGTATCCCCGAGGTCGGCGACGTCTGGCTCGACGCCGGCATCGTGCCGTTCTCGTCGCTCGGCTGGCAGAACGCGCAGGCGATCCCAGGCGGCTACGCGACCGGCGCGTCGAAGGGCCTCTCCGGCGCCGACCTCCCCGATCACGAGCACTGGCAGGGCTGGTTCCCCGCCGACTGGGTCTCCGAGATGCGCGAGCAGATCCGGCTGTGGTTCTACTCGATGCTCTTCATGTCGGTGATCCTGGAGGGGAAGGCGCCGTACAGGAAGGTGCTCTCGTACGAGAAGCTGCTCGACGCCGACGGTCGCGAAATGCACGGCTCATTGGGCAACGCGATCGACGCCGACGACGCCTTCGAGTCGATGGGCGCCGACGTGATGCGCTGGCTGTACTGCGCGCAGCCGCCCAGCCAGAACATCCGCTTCGGCTATGCACCGGCCAACGAGGTCAAGCGCAGGCTGCTGACGGTGTGGAACTCGGTGTCGTTCCTCGTCACCTACGCCAACATCGAGGAGTGGCAGCCGCGCTACGCCGACCTTGCCGAGGGGCCGCGCGGCGAGCTGACACCGCTCGATCGCTGGCTCGTCGCGCGCACGCAGCACCTCGTCGCCGAGGCCACCGAGGCCTATGAGGGCTACCTCACCGTGGGCGTGTCGCGCGCCTTCGAGAGTTTCGTCGACGACCTCTCCAACTGGTACATCCGCCGGTCGCGCAAGCGCTTCTACGGCAACGACGAGGCCGCCTTCTCGACCCTCTGGTACGCCCTCGCGCAGTCGCTGCGCGTCGTCGGGCCGATCATGCCGTTCCTCGCCGACCACCTGTGGCGCAACCTCGTGGCGGGGCCGTGCCCCGACGCGCCGCGCTCGGTGTTCCTGGCTGGCTGGCCGGTGGCCGCTCCGGCGCTCGCCGACGAGCAGCTCGTCGCCGAGATCGCCGAGGTGCGGCGCGTCGTCGAGCTGGGCCGCCAGGCGCGGTCGTCGGCCAACCTGAAGCTGCGCCAGCCGCTGCGGCGCCTCGTCGTGCAGGGCGCGGATGGCGCGCGCGCCCACGTCGGCGAGATCGAGGAGGAGCTGCGCGTCAAGGAGGTCGTGTTCGGCGCCGTCGAGGCGGTGCAGCTGCGGGTGAAGCCCAACCTGCCGGTGCTCGGGCCGAAGCTGGGCAAGGGGCTGCGCGACGTGAAGCTGGCGCTCGAGTCGGGCAATTTCGAGGCTCTCGGCGAGGGCCGTTTCCGGGCCGCCGGCTTCGAGCTGGCGCCGGACGAGGTGCTCGTCGAGCGCTCCTCGGTGGAGGGCTGGGCGCTGGCCGAGGATCTCGATGTGACGGTGGCGCTGTCGACCGTGCTCGACGACGAGCTGCTGCTGGAAGGTCGCTGCTTCGACGTCATCCACCACGTCAACACCATGCGCAAGGACGCCGGTCTCGAGCTCACCGACCGCATCACGTTGCGCCTCCCCGTGACGGACGTCGACCTGCTGCCGTATGCCGTAAGGATCGCCGACGAGACGCTCGCCGTGGCCGTCCTCTTCGAGGGCGACGCGACTCGGATCGAGAAGACGCGGGGGCGCTAGCCCCGGGGCGGGTGAGTGCCACTGGGCGGGCGGGTGCCACGGGCCGCGCGGGTGCCACGGGCCGCGCGGGCGCGGCGGTGTGCTACGCCGCCGGCGTGGCGGCCGCGACCTGGCGTAGCCCCGGCGGCAGCCGGAACGCGATGTCCTCGACGACGGTGCCGAGCTGCCCGAAGCGGCTGACGCCGCGCACCCGGAACCAGGCGCACACCTCGACCACGAGCCGCTCCGGCGCCGACGCGCCTGACGTCAGGCCGACGGTGTCGACTCCGTCGAGCCAGGCCTCGTCGATCGCCGCCGCATCCTCGATCAGGTGGGCGGGGACGCCGGCGCTGCGCGCCACGTCGACGAGCCGGTTCGAGTTCGAGCTGTTCGCCGAGCCGACGACGAGTAGCAGGTCGATCTCGGGGAGCAGATCTTTGACAGCCTGCTGGCGGTTCGTGGTCGCGTAGCAGATGTCGTCTTTCGGGGGCCCCTGGATCGCCGGGAAGCGGCGGCGCAGCACCGCCAGGATCTCGGCCGTCTCGTCCAGCGACAGCGTCGTCTGGGTGACGAAGGCGACGCGCTCCGGATCGGGCACGCTGAGCGCCTCGGCCTCGGCGACCGTGCCAACGACGACCGTCGTCTCGGGTGCCTCGCCGCGCGTGCCGACCACCTCCTCGTGTCCCTCGTGGCCGACGAGCACCACGGTGAACCCGGCCTGCGCATAGCTACGCGCCTCAGCGTGCACCTTGGAGACGAGCGGGCAGGTGGCGTCGATGGTGCGCTGCCGGCGGCGGTCGGCATTCGCGTACACGGAAGGCGCGACGCCGTGGGCCGACAGCACGAGCACCGCACCCGCCGGGGCGTCGTGCTCGCTCTCGACGAAGACCGCGCCGCGCTCCTCGAGGTCGCGCACGACATGCATGTTGTGGACGATCTGCTTGCGCACGAAGACGGGGGCGCCGTGCAGGGCGAGTGCCCGCTCGACGGTTTCGACAGCGCGTTCCACCCCGGCGCAGAAGCCACGGGGCGACGCGAGCAGGACTCGCTTCGTCACGTCTCCGATGGTACCGAACGGCCATCGCCTGGCTGCAACGCTTCCGTTGCGAAAGCGTTAGGAAAAAGCGAAGGCCCGCTGCACGGGGGGGACGTGGCAGCGGGCCCTTGCTCTCCATTCACCGCGGCGTGATTGGCCATCTACGCCTGCCGCGGCTTGCATCGCCCAGTGACGTGAACCTAACGGGTGCAGGCGCCCGTGGGAATGGGCCGGACGGCCTATCTTCACTGCCGGCCCGGCAGAGTGGCAGCCGCGTCATGTACTTGTTGAGGCGTGCGCGTGCTCGTCATCGACGATGAGGCTCCGATCCGGTTGCTCTGCCGCATCAACCTCGAGGCCGAGGGGATGGAGGTGCTCGAAGCAGCCACCGGGCCTGCCGGCCTGGCGCTCGCCCGGGCCGAGCTGCCCGATGTCGTCCTGCTCGACGTGATGATGCCCGGCCTGGACGGCTGGCAGGTCGCCGGTGCCCTCTTCGACCAGCCGGAGACGAGCGCGCTGCCGATCGTCTTTCTGACGGCGCGCGCCGAGCTACGCGACCGGGCGCGGGGAATCGGGATCGGCGGGGTGGAGTACGTGACGAAGCCGTTCGATCCGGTGGAGCTGGCGACGGTCGTCCGGGAGCTCGTCGGGCGCGAGCGGCGTGGCGTCAGCGAGCGGCGTGGCGGCGGCGAGGGCGGCCAGCGCCGAGCCGGGCTTGCCGAGCTGCGCGCGCTCGTCGACGGGCGCTAGCCGGAGGCGGTGGCCGCCGTCGCGCGGCGGTCGGCACCGACGGTCTGCGCGAGCGCCAGCGCGCCCAGCACCACGATCCCGCCGACGATCTGCCAGGCGCCGAACGTCTCGCCGAGCCAGGCGTAGGCGACGATCGAGGCGAGCACCGGCTCGAGCATCGCCGTGAGCGAGGCGCGTGCCGCCGGAAGGTGGCGCAACGAGCCGATGTAGAGCAGGAACGGCGCGATGCCGCCGAGTACGATCACGAAGACGTACATGACCCAGACGGGCGCGTGCAGGCCGTCGAGTCGCCCCAGCAGCGAGACGTCGGCGCTCGACCGCTCGAACGGGAACGACCACCAGGGCTGGATACACGCGTAGAAGAGCGACGCGAACGCGAAGCCGAGGCAGGTGAGCGAGACGGTGCTGCGCGTGCGCACGCCATGCTCTCCGGCCAGGACGTAGACGGCATACGTGACCGCGGCGGCGAGGGCTGCTGCGACGCCCGCGCCGTCCAGGCTCGTTCCGTGCCACAGCTCGACCACGAGCGCGAGGCCGCCGAGCGCCACGCCGAGCGCGATCCAGACCGCACGCGGCAGCTGCCGCTTCCAGACGTAGCGCGACCACAGCGCCACGAGCACCGGCGCGATGTACTCGATGATCAGCGCGATGCCGATCGGCAGCCGCTTGATCGCCAGGAAGTAGAGAAGCTGGATGAGCGCGACGCCGACGATCCCGAACAGCAGCATGAACGGCAGCTCCCGCAGCTTCAGGCGGAGGCTGTCGCCGCGGAGCAGGGCGATCAGGACGAAGCCGACGAGCGCTCCGGTGCAGCGCACCTCGGTCAGGCGCAACGACGAGATGCCCGACTGGAGGATGACCTTCGCTACCGTGCCGTTGATCGCGAACAGCGCCGAGGCGAGGATCACCATCAGGTAGCCGAGTGCGGGGCGGGCGGCAGGCACCGGGGCAGGCTACCGCGCACGCTGCGCTCGCCCGTAGACTCCCGGCGACGAGGCCCTCGGAACAGGAAGTCATGCATGTCTGAGCAGGGAACGGCCCGGCACCGGGTCACAGTGACGGTCAACGGAGTCGAGCGGACGCTCGACCTCGAGCCGCGGACGCTGCTGGTGCACGCGTTACGCAACGAGCTCTCGCTGACCGGGACGAAGATCGGCTGCGATACGAGCCAGTGCGGAGCCTGCACGGTTCTCGTGGACGGCCGCTCGCTGAAGAGCTGCACCGTCCTCGCCGTCCAGGTCGCGGGGAGGAGCATCACGACGATCGAGGGGCTGGCCCCGGGCAGCACGCTCGGCGTGGTGCAGGAGGCGTTCAAGCAGCATCACGGCCTCCAGTGCGGCTACTGCACTCCCGGCATGGTGCTCGCGACCGTCGATTTGCTCGGCCACACGCCTGACCCCGACGAGGCGGCGATCCGTCACGCGCTCGCCGGCAACGTCTGCCGCTGCACTGGCTACACCGGCATCGTCGACTCCGTTCGGGCGGCCGCCGCCGCAGGAGCCGGTCAGTGATCCCCGCGGAGTTCGCCTATCGCCGCGCCACGTCCGTCGAGGATGCCATCGCAGCCCTCGCCGATCCCGACGCGAAGGTCATCGCGGGCGGGCACTCGCTCGTCCCGATGATGAAGCTGAGGCTCGCCCGCCCGGCACTGCTGGTCGACATCGCCGGGCTGCCGCTCGGTGGCATCAGCGACGGCGCCGACGAGGTCGTGATCGGCGCCCTCACCAGCCATGCCGACATCGCGAGGGCCACCGTGCTCAGCGCGGGCCCTCTCGCGGCGGCTGCGGAGTGCGCGGCCTCGGTGGGTGACGCCCAGGTGCGCAATGCCGGCACCATCGGTGGCAGCGTGGCCCACGGCGATCCCGCCTCCGACGCGCCGGCGGCTCTGCTCGCGCTCGACGCGCGGGTCAGGGTGCTCTCCGCCGCCGGCCAGCGCGACGTGCCAGCCACCGAGTTCTTCAAGGGGCCGTTCTGGACGGCGCTCGGCGAGCAGGAGCTCGTCACGGCCGTCGTCCTCCCGAAGCCGGCCGGTCAGGCCGGCTCGGCGTATGCCTCGGTCGAGGATCCGGCGTCGGGCTACCCGCTCGCCGGGGCTGCCGCGCTCGTCGTCGTTGAGGGCGGACGTGTCGTCTCGGCGCGCATCGGCGTGACCGGCGTCTCCGGCACGCCCTTCCGGGCCACGGCCGCGGAGGCCGCCGCCGTTTCGGGCGCGTCTGTTGGCGACGCGGCGCGCGAGGACATCGCCGGGCAGGACGTCTTCGGCGACTCCCGCTTCGATGAGGAGTACCGCCGGCACATCGCCGCCATCGTGATCGGACGCGCCGTCGAGCGAGCAGTCGCCCGGGCGCAGGGAGGTGCCAAATGACCTACGTCGGAACCGACCTGCCGCGCATCGACGCGGACGACAAGCTGCGCGGCGCAACGCGCTACGTGGGTGACCTGAAGCCGCACGGCCTGCTGCATGCGCGTCTCGTGCTCGCCATGGAGGCCCACGCCACGATCGACCGCGTTCTGAAGGACGACGCGCTGGCCGTTCCCGGCGTCGTCGCAGTGCTGACGGCGGAGGACCTGCCGACGGCATTCGAGGGGCCGATGCGGCAGTTCGAGCCGCTCGCCCGTGGCGAGATCGTATTCGCCGGCCAGCCGGTCGCGATCGTGCTCGCCGAGACCGAGGCAGCGGCCGAGGACGGTGTCGAGGCCGTGGTCGTCGAGACGACGGCGCTGCCCGTCGTGCTCGACCTCGAGGCCGCGATCGAGCCGGGCTCGCCGGCCGCGCGCGTACGCCAGGTCGGCGGCGTCATGGAGGGCGGCGCGGCGATGCATGTCGAGGCCGGCTCCGACGGCGGCGATGAGGCCGTGCCCGCCGCGGCTGGGCCTGTCTCAGCCAATGCCGTAGGCCCGCACCAGCAGGGCCAGGGCGACGTCGCGGCAGCGCTCGCAGGCTGCGATGCCGTCGTCCGCGGCACGTTCCGCACCTCCTGGGTGTCCCAGATCTACATGGAGCCCCAGGGCGCGCTCGCCATCCCCGAGGTGAACGGCGGCGTGACGATCCACTCGGCCACGCAGGGCGCGTTCTACGTTCGCGGCATGGTCTCGAAGCTCTACGGCCTCGAAGTCGACAAGGTGCGCGTCGTCGCCGAGCCCCTCGGTGGCGCCTTCGGCGGCAAGTTCAACCTGATCGACCCGATCGTCACGGGCGCTGCGCTCGCGGTCGGGCGGCCCGTCCGCCTGCAGCTCACCCGCAGCGAGGACTTCGCCGCCGGCATGCCCGCGTCGGCCTGCGTGCTCGAGCTGGAGCTCGGCGGGACGCGCGCCGAGGGCCTCGTCGCCCTGCGCTCCCGCATCCTGCTCGACCAGGGCGCCTTCGGCGACTGGGCGGTGGACGGCGGCGTCGCCGTGATGATCGGCGGCCCGTACGGCTGGCAGGCCTGGGAGTCGACGAGCTTCGGCGTCGTCACCAATCGCTTCAACACCGGCGCCTATCGTGGCCCGGGTGGCCCGCAGGTCGTGTTCGCGCTCGAGCAGCTCGTCGACGAGCTGGCGCAGGAGCTGGGCGTCGACCCGCTCGAGCTGCGGCGGCAGAGCGCGGCCGCCGAGGGCGACACCGTGTTCGACGGGACGCCCTGGCCGGCGGTCGCGGCCCGCGAGGTGATCGAGCGGACGCAGCTCCACCCGCTGTGGGCGAAGCGCGGCTCGCTCCCGGCGAACGAGGGCATCGGCGTCGCGGCCGGTGTCTGGATGGGGGCCCGCTTCCCCTCCGCGGCGACGTGCCGTGTCGACCAGGACGGCGGTATCACCGTCGTCACGGGCGCCGTGGACATGTCTGGAACGAACACGTCGTTCGCGGCCATCGCGGCCGACACGTTCGGCGTGCCGCTCAGCCAGGTGCGGGTCTCGTACGCCGACACGGCGACGGCGCCGCATTCCCCGCCGAGCGGCGGCTCCGGCGTCACCTACTCGGTGGGCCAGTCGATCCGCCTCGCCGCCCAGGACGCGAAGGACCAGCTGCTCGACTTCGCCTCCGGCCAGATGGACGTCGCCGTCACCGACCTCGAGGTCGTCGACGGCATGGTGCGCCCGGTCGGCTCGCCCGACCGCGGCCTCTCGGTCGGCCACTTCGCCGCGCAGGTCACCGGGTTCGTCGCGGTCGCCCCGCCGCTGGAAGGCCGTGGCCGCTTCGCCCCGGGCAACCCGTCGCCGTCGGTCGCCTGCCACATCGCGCACGTCCGGGTCGACCCGGACACCGGCGAGGTCACGACGCTCGACTACGCGGTGATCCAGGACGTGGGCAAGGCGCTCAACCCGGCGCTCGTCCGCGGCCAGCTCCAGGGCGGCGCCGTCCAGTCGATCGGCTGGGCGCTGTACGAGGAGCTGCAGCACGACGAGAATGGCCAGCTGCTGTCCGGCTCGTTCATGCAGTACGCGGTGCCCCGTGCCGACCTCGTGCCGAACGTGCAGATCGACTTCATCGAGGTGCCGTCGGCCGTCGGGCCGTTCGGGGCCAAGGGCATTGCCGAGGCCGCCGTGATGGCCGGCACCGGCGCCATTGCCAATGCGGTCGCCGCGGCGACCGGTGCCCGCGTGCGCGAGCTGCCGATGACGGCGCCTCGCGTGTGGCGCGCGCTCAACGCGAAGTAGCGAGGAAGACGAACGGCCGGGGTGGAGGGGCGCGGCGAGGTGCCCTCCACCGCCGCGCCCCTCCGCCAGTGCCACCGGGCGCCAGTGCGCGCGGCCGTGCATGATCTCCGGCAGTGCCAGTAACCGTCGATCGCCCTGTCACGTTCTTCGCCGACGGCGTCTGCCTGTTCGGCTACCTGACGGCGGCCGAGGGCGCCCGCAGGCTGCCGGCAATCGTGCTCTGCCACGGCTTCCTCTGCACGATGGCGATGGACTTCCCGGAGTACGCTCAGCGGCTGGCGGTCGAGGGCTTCGCCGTGCTGCGCTTCGATTACCGGGGCTTCGGCGCGAGCGACGGCGCCCCCCGTGGTGAGCTCCTGCCGCTGCGCCAAACGGACGACGTGCGCGCGGCCGTGTCGTTCCTGCGGGCGCAGCCGGAGGTCGACCCGGAGCGGATTGCCCTCTGGGGAACGAGCTTCGGCGGGGCCGTCGTCCTCCACGCCGCCGCCCTTGACGAGCGCGTGTGCGCCGTCGTCGCCAACGTGCCGGTGACGAACGGCCGTACCTGGATCCGCTCGGTCAACACCGACGAGAGCTGGGCCGCGGTGCAGGTGGCGCTCGAGGCCGACCGCGTCCGCCGAGCCCTCACCGGCGTCTCCGAGCTGGTGCCGATCTCGGCCTTCCGGCCGTCCCGTCCCGACCCCGACCGCGACGCCTTCTTCGCCCGCCATGCCGCGCACAGCTCCGTCCGCGAGCTGTCGTGGGCCTGCGTCGACGCCGTGCTCGACTTCGCGCCCGACGAGCTGGTGGCCCGAATTACGCCGAGGCCGCTCTTGCTGATAGCTGCGCCTAGCGACCGCGTCGCGCCCGTCGAGCAGGCCGAGTCGGCGTTCGCGAAAGCACGCGAGCCGAAGCGCATCGTGCGCCTCCCCGACGGCACCTCGCACTTCGCGGTCTACGTCGAGCCGGCGCTGACGACGGTGCTCACGGAGACCGTCGCCTGGCTCCGCGCCGCCGCCGACCGCGACTGAGCCTGGATCCCCCCAAGCGGCTACAGCGGTGCGCAGAACAGCCGATGACCCCTGTGAGGCCTGGCGGCGCCGTCTGAACTGGCGCAGAAATGACGGCGCTCACCGCGACCCCGTCCAGGAGGATCATCTCGATGTCGACCACAGCAGTGCGGAAGCCCGGATCGTTCTCGAAGCTCTCGCTGCGGACGAAGCTCCTCGCGATCCTCGGCACCGTCTCCGTGATGTTCCTCGTCGCGATCGCTGTCGGCTGGGCCAGTATCGGCTCGGTCTCGGCGACCGTCGCCACCGGCTACTCCCGTGCGATCGTCGCGCAGAAGGCGAGCGCCGCGGCGTTCAATATCCGCATCTCGGCCGCCCAGAACGTAGCGCTCGGCGGGCGCATCAAGAACCCTGACGGCTCCGACATGCACACGGGCGACATCGCCGTGTACACCGCGGTGTTTACTGAGCTGAAGTCTGCGGCAACGACCGCCAAGGGCCGCTCCGAGGTTGCGAAGGTCAGTGCCGTCTACGCGGCCTGGGCTGCGGTCGACGATAGGCTCTCCGCGCTCGCCGTGACGCCCGGCCAGCGCGCCGCCGCGGCCAAGCTGCTCAACAGTGACTACAACGCTGCGGGCGACGTCCTCTCGGCGGCACTCGACGAAGCCTCGGCGGTGATGAAGGCGGAGGCGGCACAGGGCGCCTCCTCGGCAAAGACGACAGCGCAGGTCACGATGGGTGCGCTCGCGCTGCTCGCGCTGCTCGTCGGCGGCGCCGGTGCGGTCCTGCTCTCCCGCTGGATCCGGCCGTTGCGCCGGATGGTCGAGGCCGCCAACGGCATCGCCGTAGGCGATGTTCAGCAGACCGTCGACGTGTCGAGCAACGATGAGATCGGAGATCTCGGTCGCGCGTTCGGCCGTGCTATCGACTACCTGAAGAACATGGCCGGCGCGGCCGAGCGCATCGCCGCCGCCGACCTCACCGTTCAGGTGACGCCCGCGGGCGAGCGCGACGCGCTCGGCATCGCGTTCGTCGCAATGACCGACAGTCTCCGCGAGATCGTCGGCGACATGTCCCGCACCGCCGGCCAGCTCACCGCGTCCTCGCAGGAGATGGCCGCGACCTCGGAGGAGACCGGTCGTGCCATCGGCGAGATCGCCACAGCGGTCGGCGATGTCGCCAGCGGCGCCGAGAAGCAGGGCGGCATGATCGAGCACGCCCGTGCCAGTGCGCAGGCCACCGCCGCGGCGGCCCAGCAGGCGCAGGCGGTCTCGCAGGAAGGCGTCGCGGCGTCCGCCGAGGCGACCGAGGCGATGCGCGAGGTGAGCGAGTCGACCGCCCAGGTGACGACGGCGATCCGTGAGCTCGCGGCGAAGTCCGAGCTGATCGGCGGCATCGTTGAGACGATCACCGGCATCGCCGGCCAGACGAACCTGTTGGCGCTCAACGCGGCCATCGAGGCAGCCCGCGCTGGCGAGCAGGGTCGCGGCTTCGCGGTCGTCGCCGACGAGGTGCGTAAGCTCGCCGAAGAGTCGCAGAAGGCGGCCACGCGGATCTCCTCGCTCGTCGACGAGATCCGCGCAGAGACACAGCGCACCGTGCAGGTCGTCGAGATCGGCGCCCGTAAAACCGAGACCGGCGTCGCCATTGTCGCCCGCGCCCGCGAGGCGTTCGAAGAGATCGGCATGAGCGTCCGCGACGTCAGCGCCCGCAGCGAGGAGATCGCGCGCACGACCAACGACGTCGCCGCGCTAGCTGAGCAATCGTTGGCGGCGACGGAGCAGGTCTCGGCCTCGACCGAGCAGACGAGCGCCTCCGCCGAGGAGATCGCCGCGTCAGCGCAGGACATCGCGCGCAGCGCCGAGGCGCTCGAGCGGATCGTCGGCCGGTTCCGCATCAGCGCGTAGAGCGACGCTCGCCCGCACCGACCGGCTCCCGCCCGGGATCGCAGACGCCTGCGTGGCGTAGCGATCCCGGACGGCGCCGTTCTCGCCACTAGCTCTTGCCGTGCTTGCCCTCGGGCGCCCGCACGATCGCGAGCGGCCCTTTCGTGTGGTGCGCGACCTGCTGGCTGACCGAGCCGAGCAAGAGGCTTGTGAAGCCACCGTGGCCGCGCGAGCCGACGACCAGCAGGTCGGCGCCTTCGGCCTCGGCGACGAGCGCGTCGGCCGGCTGGCCCTCCACTGCCACGGTCTCGATCGTCACGCCTGGAGCGTCGCCGAGGAGGGCGCGGGCGTCCTCGAGGCGCGCGTTCGCGGCCTGTTCCTCGACCTCATGCAGGTCGAACGTCGGCACATAGGCCATCCCCGCATAGGCGGCGCTGGGCGTCGACCACACGGTGACGATGCGCAGCGTTGCCCCGCGCAGGCGCGCCTCCTCGAGCGCGAAGCGCAGAGCCTCCTCGGCGCTCTTCGATCCGTCAATCCCGACCACGATACGACCCATCGCTACTCCCTCTGTCGCGGGCTCTGAGTGCTGCTGCTTCGTTCCCTACGCAAGTCCGGCCGGCGCGCGCGCACGGCGCGCTCGTGTCGGCACCGCGAACGCGG
>JANXXF010000456.1 GCA_025350775.1 Actinomycetes bacterium | reverse complement strand
ATGAGCGTGAATGCCAGACCAGCGACGACGACTGCGCGTGAGCTAATTCCGATCATGCATCCTCCATGAGTGCGATGTCCCTAAAGCTAGTGCGGCGCTTCGCACGCTCAACAAGCTACCTTTAATCGATGCCCGCCTCTTCGCTCCAACTGCTCGCCGACCGGCTCGGCATTCTCCCCGAATACGTGGATCAGACGGGGCGCGAGACCCGCGTCACCGCTGACGAAACGCGCGTGGCGATCATCGCCGCGATGGGCTTCGATGCCTCCACCGAGGACCGCGCCGCCGCCGCCCTCGCCCTGCTCGACGGGGTCTGGCTCGTCGAGCGCGAGCGCCTGCTTGACGCCACCCACGGCGTCGTCGTCACCGTCGAGGGGCACGGCTACGACGCCGACCGCGCCGAGCTCTGGTTCGCCGGGGAGACGCCCGAGGCGGTGCTGCTCGAGCTCGACCAGCGCCGGCGCGCGCTCGCCGACGAGGCCGAGCAGCTGGCCGTCGCCGCCGCCGCCGCCGTCGCGACCGCCACCACCGCGGCCGACCACGCCCGCGCCGCCGAGGCGGCCTATGCCGAGGCGGCGCCGCGCAGGCGTGCCAGCCTGCTCGACCCCGCGCTGCTCGGGCGGCTCGCCGGCGCCGCCACGCGGCTGGAGAGCTCCCTGCTCGACGCCATCGGCCTTGCCGGCGGCTTCGACGAGCCGTTGCAGGCGCGTGTCGAGGCGGGCGGTGCCCGCGCCGGCGAGCTCGGTGACCGGCTGCGCGGCCTCTCGGAGGCCGAGGCGGTCGCCCGGGCCCAGGCCAGCGAGGCGGCCGAGTGCCTCCGTCGCGCCGAGGTCGAGCTGCAGCGGCTCGGAGCCGAGGGCGGGGCCGAGCTCGCGCTGCCGGCCGACATCGACGAGCTGCGCCTCGAGGCTGCCCAGCTGGCCGCCGCCGAGCGCCACGTCGCACAGCGCGCCGCCGAGCTGAGGAGCCAGGCCCGCGCCGCCGAGGACGCCCTGGCCGAGACGCTGCGGCGGCCCCAGGTCGACCTCGTGCAGGTCGTGCGCACCGCCGGCGCCGCGGAGCGGCTGGTCACGGCCCTGACAGCTGCCGCGCAGGTCGCCACGCGTCACGAGGGGCCGCTGGCGGCACGTGTCGAGGCAGGCAGCGCGCATGCCGGGGCGCTCGCCGCGGGGCTGCGTCAGCTCGCCGAGGACGAGGCCGCCCAGCGCCGCGCCGCCGACGCAGCCGTCGAGGCGCTCTCCCAGATCGATGTCGAGGTCGCCCGGCTCGAGGCCGAGGCCGACGACGCGCGACGCCGGCTCGCCGAGGCCGACGCCGAGCCCAGCGACGCTGCGGACGCGCCGGTCACCCGGCCGGAGCTCGTCGAGCGGCTCGAGCGGCTCGACCGCCGCCGCGAGACGCTCGGGGCCGTCAACCCGCTGGCGAAGGAGGAGTACGAGGAGGAGAAGGCGCGCCTCAGCGAGCTCAGCGTCCAGCGCGAGGATCTCGAGCAGTCGCTCGCCGAGCTGGAGACGCTCCGCAGGGAGCTGACCGAGACCGTCGAGCAGCGCTTCGAGGAGACGTTCACCGCCGTCGCCCGCCACTTCGAGGAGATCTCCGGGACGCTCTTCCCCGGCGGCGAGGGCCGGCTGCGCCTGACCAAGCCGGAGGAGGAGGACGAGGAGCCCGGCATCGAGGTCGAGCTGCGGCCCGCCGGCAAGCGCATCACGCGGCTGTCGCTGCTCTCCGGCGGCGAGAAGTCGCTAGGCGCGCTCTCGTTCCTGTTCGCCCTCTTCCTCGCGCGACCGCACCCCTTCTACCTGCTCGACGAGGTCGAGGCGGCCCTCGACGACACGAACATCGGCCGCTTCGTCGAGCTGCTGCGCGCCTACGCCGAGAAGGCCCAGTTCATCGTCATCACCCACCAGAAGAGGACGATGCAGGCCGCCGATATCCTCTACGGCGTGACGATGGGCAACGATGGGGTCTCGCAGGTGGTGTCGCGGCGGATGCCGAGCGACGCAGCTGCGCCGACGCTGGCGCCGGCGCCGACGCCGGCGTGACGCTCGGCTGGCCCGAGCTCCTCGGCGACGCCGCCGTCGCCGAGGAGGAGGAGAGCCGCCGCGGCCTGTTCCGCCGCCTGCGCTCCGGCCTCACCCGCAGCCGCACCGCGCTCACCGAGCGCATCGCGGGCATCCGCTTCGACCCCGACGACGACGAGACGTGGCAGGAGCTGGAGGAGGCGCTGATCCTCGCTGACGTCGGCGTCCAGGCTGCCGGGGAGCTCGTCCAGCGGCTCGGCCGCCGGCGCCGGGTCGACGACCTCGGCGAGGCCCTGGCCGAGGAGGTGTCCGGCCTGTTCGGGCCGCCACCGCGCCTGCTGCTCGTCGAGAAGCCGTCGGTGATCCTCGTCGTCGGCGTCAACGGCACCGGCAAGACGACGACGATCGGCAAGCTGGCGCACCGGCTCACCGGCAGCGGCCGCTCCGTGCTGGTGGGCGCGGCCGACACCTTCCGTGCTGCCGCCGAGGAGCAGCTCGAGGTCTGGGCGAAGCGCGCGGGCGCCGACTTCGTTGGCTCCAACCGCGGCCAGGACCCGGCCTCGGTCGCCTTCGACGCTGTCGAGGCGGGCATCGCCCGCGGCCACGACGTCGTCATCATCGACACTGCCGGCCGGCTTCACACCCAGGCGAACCTGATGGAGGAGCTGATGAAGGTGCGTCGCGTCATCGAGCGCCGTCTCCCGGGCGCGCCGCACGAGACGCTGCTCGTCCTCGACGCCACCACCGGCCAGAACGGCCTCCAGCAGGCGCGGGTGTTCAGCGAGGCCGTCCAGGTCACCGGCGTCGTCCTGACCAAGCTCGACGGCACCGCGAAGGGCGGCATCGTCATCCCGATCGCCTACGACCTCGGCCTGCCGGTGAAGCTGATCGGCGTGGGGGAGTCGCTCGAGGATCTGCGCCCGTTCGACGCGGGCGACTTCGCCCGGGCGCTCGTGGGTGCCGAGCCCGACGCCGCGCCCGACGGCGAGTAGCAGCCCGCCGGCCGCAGCCCGTGGGGCGCGGCCTGCCAACCGGTAGGCTTTCACGTCGGTGTTCGACGCGCTCGCAGACAAGCTTCA
>JANXXF010000419.1 GCA_025350775.1 Actinomycetes bacterium | reverse complement strand
CCTGCACGCCGGCCTGATTCGTGTCGAGCCACGTCTGCGCCAGCACACGCGCGGCGACGATCGACACCGGGCCCGTCGGTGGTGTCGCCGGCGCGGACGGCCCGATCCAGCGCTGGGCCATGCCACCACGGGAAGTCGTCGTGGTGCCCATCATGCCGCTACCGCCGTTGCCCATGCCGTTGCCCATCAGCGAGCGGCCCATCATTGCTCCGGCGCGCGACATCAGCGCCCCGGCAGCCTGGCCGCTCATCATTCCGTAGGTCGTGTTCCACATCATCGCAGGCCCGTACTCGAGGCTGACGTAGCCCGTGGCCGGGTCGACCAGCACCTCGGTCGCGCTGTTGTCCTTGGCGTCGAGCAGCGCCACGTAGAAGTTCAGCTTGAACTACATCACTTCGCCGACGTGCAGTCCGACCGTGTCGGCGAACGCCTGCGCTCGAGCCTTGGCCGCAGCGATGGTCGACACGGGTGAGGCGTTCTGGCCCGAGCCGTATCCCGTCATCATGCCGCGGCCGTTCTCCTGGCCCTGCGTCGATGCCGACGCCGGCGCCGAGGTCGAGCGGTTAGCGGAGACCGCCAGGGCGACACCGGCACCGATTCCGGCAAACGCCAGAGCGAGCCCCACGATCGCGAGATTCCTGCGCATTACAGTCACTTCCCTTCGGCGGACGAGCCGCCGCTCAGCCGCTCGCGCAGCCGGTCGTGGGTGTCGATGTCGATCTCACCGCGGGCGAGCCGCGTGTCGAGAATCGCCAACGGGTCGGCCGCTGGCGGCGTCGGGAAGCCCGCTGCACCGGTCACTTGCGGGACGTCCCGCCGCGGGAGCAGACGCGACGCGGCCCAGACGATCAGCAACACCAGTGCGATCCAGACAATCGCCATGATCACCCAGCCGCCCGTTCCCATTCCGCCTCCGTACGTCCAGTGCATCTCAGCCCTCCGTTGTTGTCAGTGCCAACGCTACGGCGCTCGAATCAGCGAATCGCCCACGTTGCGTCAAGATCTCGTCAAGCCGCCACCTGCCCCCGGCGCCGCCCCATCACTCCTCGGGTGGTGGTGGCGGGGCGAGATCGCGGAGATCGCTGACAACGGCGGCCGTCACTTCGCCCACCTGTACCACGGCGCCACCGACATCGGTCACGGCTGACCCGACCTGCTCGACGGCACCACCGACGTCGCTCACGGCCGACCCGACCTGCTCGACCGCCTCGGTCACGTCCTTCACTCCCTGCCGTGCCTGGGCGAACGCCTCCTGCTGCTCCTGGCGGACGGCGTGCTGGAGGAGCCTCATCTCCTCGGCAAGCTGCCCGGACTCGGTCATGAGCACGGCGAGCTCGGCCTGGATCCGTCGGAGCTCGCGCGCTTCGCGAGCGCTCCAGACGGCAAGGACGGCGATCGGGATCGTGGTGAGGACGCTGAACGAGCCGCTGATCCACACGAAGGTGTCGATCGCGCTCATTGCGCCCGCGCGTCGCTCACGCGGGGGTCGCCGCCGTGCCGAGGCCTGCGGCCACCCGGTCGCCCAGCTCCCGATCGACGCTGGCCCAGTAGGCGATCACGCGGAGCTGCACCTCGTCGCTGACGCGGTCGCCGGCGTGGGCGACGATGTTGGCTGCGAGGTGGTCGCGGTCGGCAGCGCCCATGACGTCCCTGACGAGCGAGCCGGCCTGGGCGAAGTCGTCGTCGGTGGAGTCGCTGGGGTCGGTCATCACGAATTGAGTCTTCCCGTTCGCGCCTGCCCGCAAACCGACGACCCGACCTCGGCAACACACGCCGTACTAGTCGACACGAGCCAGGCAACAATCCCCGCGCGCGTGCGTGACGGTTATCTTTCCCGCCACCACGAGAGGAGAATCGATGAACATTCAGCTGGGCGCCACCGCCCCCGACTTCGAGGCCGACACGACGGAGGGCCGCATCCGCTTTCACGACTGGATCGGTGACTCGTGGGCGGTGCTGTTCTCCCATCCGAAGGACTTCACGCCGGTCTGCACGACCGAGCTCGGCTACATGGCAAAGATCAAGCCGGAGTTCGACCGCCGCAACGTAAGAATCATCGGGCTCTCCGTCGACCCGATCGACCGTCATGCCGAATGGGCGAGCGACATCGCCGAGACGCAGGGCCACGCGCCCAACTATCCGATGATCGGCGACATCGACTTCAACGTCTCGAAGCTGTACGGGATGCTTCCCGCCAGCACCTCGGGAAACCCGCTCGAGCGCACGCCGGCCGACAACCAGACGGTGCGCACCGTGTTCGTGATCGGCCCAGACAAGAAGGTCAAGCTGGTCCTCCTCTACCCGATGACGACCGGTCGTAACTTCGACGAGGTGCTGCGCGTGATCGACTCTCTCCAGCTCACCGCCAGACACAGGGTCGCGACCCCTGCCAACTGGCGGCCCGGCGACGACGTGATCATCGCCGGCTCGGTCTCGGACGAGGAGGCCCGGAAGACCTACCCCGAAGGGTGGCAGGCGCCGCGGCCCTACCTGCGGATCGTCCCACAGCCGGAGTAGTGCCGGCGCAGGCAGAGATCGG
>JANXXF010000305.1 GCA_025350775.1 Actinomycetes bacterium | reverse complement strand
TCGAGCCCGAGGCGCTGCCGCTCGCGCGGGCTCTCGCCGGCGCGTCGCCCGCCGGATCGCCGGTCGGCCGCTCCGGCCCGCGGTCGCCCACCGCCGCCGTGTGGGTGGCCGACTCCTGCACCGTCGTCGTCCGCTCCTGTGGCGACGAGGTGGAGCTCCTCGGCCTCGTCCCGGCCGGCAGCGGTACGGCCCCGTACCTGGTGGCGCCCGCCGCGGCGAGGCTGATCGCCAGCGCCGGCGCTGACATCGCCGAAGCCGTTGTCGCCGGCGGCGAAGATCCCGCCGATCTCGCGGAGCGCATCGCCTTCGCCACGTCGCTGCCCGTGCGCGTCGGTGATCCCCTCTCGCGGATCCCGGTGACGGGCTCGCCCCGGCTGGACGCCGTTGCGGCCGCCGGCGCCATCGGGCTCGGCGTCGAGACGCGCGGCCTGCCACGGGTGGAGATCCCGGTGCGCTCGCAGCCGGGCACTGCCGTGCCGCCGGCCGCCGCGCCACCCGACTCTGCCGAGCCGGAGGCGGTGGCACTGTCGCCGCCCGGCAACCCGGGGGCTGGGCTCGCCCTCGCCGCGGCGCCCATAGTCGCGCCCGTCCCCGACCCGGAACCGGCGCCCGACCCCGACCCCGACCCGGCGACCGGCCCGGCGCCCGAGCACCGTGCCGCGAGCCGGACACTCACGGTTGCCGTCTCGGCGGTGGTCGTCGTCGCCGTGCTCGTCGGCGGGTGGGCAACGGTCGAGCGTGGTGCGGTGCGCGACCGGGAAGCCGTGCTCGCGACCTTGCAGACGCAGCTTGCAGCCATCCCCAGCCCGACGGCGCCAACTCGACGCCTGCTGGTGCTGGGGGCGGACCGCCGCGCTCGCGTCGACGCCATCGCGTCCGCTCTCGGCAATCGCATCGCGTGGGATCGCATCCTGCGTGAGGTTTCCGCCGTGCTGCCCGCCGACGTCTGGCTCACGGGAGTTGTCGCCCGTGCCGGCCCCGGCTCCGATGATCTGCGACTCCGCGGGTTCGCCGCCGACCAGGCGGGCGTCGCCCTGGCGCTGACCCGGCTCGCTCTGGTGCCTGACCTCGGAGACGTCCGCCTCGAGCGCAGCGAACGCTCAACGCACGGCGACCGTCCGATCGCGCGCTTCTCGATCGTCGCCGCCGTCCGTGAGCAGGCCCGGTGATCCGTCGTCGTCGCCCGACGATCGTCGCGCTCGTCCTCGCGTTGGCCGTCGGCCTCGCCGGCGTCGGCCGGTTCGTGCTGCCGCAGCGCGAGCGGGCCAATGCGATCGAAGCGGAGGTCACGACCCTGCGCGCCCGGGTCGCCGCCGCCGGTGACTTCGCAAAGGCGTATCGCCCCGAGGCGCTCGATTCGGCCGACCTCTTCCGTCTCTCGAAGGCGATGCCGTCGTCCGCCGGGATGCCCGATCTCCTGCTCCAGCTCGAGCGCATTGCCGCCAGCTCTGGCGTCACGCTCGACACCGTCGCTCCGCGCGAAGCTGTACCGCGCCAGGGGTACCGCGCCCTGCCGATCGACCTGACCGCCCACGGCAGCTTCTACGCGGTCTCGGATTTCCTGCTGAGGCTGCGCTCGGCGGTGCGGGTGCGCGGGGCGAACCTCGACGCGAACGGGCGCCTCTTCGCCGTCGAGCGCCTCACGCTGGCGCAGCCCACGCGCGGACGTGATCTGACCGCGTCGCTGAGGGTGTCGGCGTTCGCCTTCGACGGCAGCTCGGTGCCGGCGACGCCGTCCGTCAGGGCGTCGTGATGAGCAACTCCCTCGATGCGTTGAAGCCGGCCCGCAGGAAGCGCCCGGTGCGCGCCGCCCTCGGCGTCTTCGCCGTCGCGGTGCCGCTCGTCGTCGCTGTCGCCCTCGCCGGCCCGCGCCTCTGGCACAGCGTCAGCTCGGAGCCCTCGGCCGCCGTTGGCGTGGCGTCGCTGCCGGCCCAGCAGCCGGCCGCTGCAGCGCAGCTCCCCGTCGAGCGCCCACCCCGCGCGGCGCGCGGCCAGCTCGCCAGCCTCGATCGCTTCGCCGCGCGCGATCCGTTCACGTCACCGCTACGGACCGCCGCAGCGGCTACCCGGCCCGTCGCAGCGTCCCCACCCTCGGTGGCCCCGCTCCCCGCCCAGGTTGCCGCTGTCGCACCGGGCGTGGCTTGGGCAGCAGCAGCGACTGCGGCTTCAGTGCCGACTGCCGCCGCCGTGCCCACCCTCTCCGCAGCGACGATCTCGATCAACGGCGTCCCGGAAACGATCGGGCTGAGCGGGCTGTTCCCCGCCGCCAACCCGCTGTTCCGTCTGGTCGCCTTCGGCGCGGGCGAAGTGCAGATCGGCGTTATCGCGCGCCCGCCCGCCGCGGGTGACACCGCCGGCGCGGCGACCCCCGGTACCGAGCAGACCGTCACCCTCGTGCGCGACCGCGGCCTGACGCTGCTCGACACAGCGAGCGGTGCCCGCTACGAGCTCCGGCTCGTGGCGCTCTCGTAGCGAGCCGGGAAATGCACGGGGGCCGGCCCGCGGCCGACCCCCGTGGCGCTACCTGCAGACGCTGCGGGCTACGCGGCGGGCGGCAGGAGCACCGAGTTGATGACGTGGATGACGCCGTTCGAGGCCATCACGTCGGGGGTCACGACCTGCGCCTTGTCGACGAACACCTTGCCGCCCTTGACGGAGATCTTCACGCTGGTGCCCTGGAGCGTCTTTGCCGAGGTCAGCTTCACGACGTCGGCGGCGGTGACCTTGCCACTCACCACGTGGTAGAGCAGGACAGCCTTGAGCTGCGCCGGGTTCTTGGCGAGCGCGTCGAGGGTCGCCTTCGGCACCTTCGCGAACGCCGCGTCGGTGGGGGCGAACACGGTCAGCGGGCCCTTGCCCGAGAGCGCGCCGGCGAGGCCGGCCTTCTTGACGAGTGCGACGAGCGTGGTGAACGCCTTCGCGCCGACAGCGGTCTGGACGATGTCCTTGCCGCCCATGGTGGGCGCGGCGGGGGCGGCCGATGCGGCCGAGGCAACACTGGCGAGTGCAAGTGCCGAGGCGGCGACGGCGACGGTGGCGAGCGCGATCACTTTCTTCACGATGCCCTTCATACCTAGACGGTTGTTGGACAAAAGATAGAGGCCGCCGTCTATCGTGTCAAGCTAATGTCCAATTTTCTAACACAATCCTGATCTCTGCGGCTCACAGCCTGACGCGGCCGCTCGCCCTGTCGCAGAGCGGGCCGAAACAGCGGACGATCCGCTCCATCTGCTCCCGGTAGATCGCGGCCGGGTAGCGCCGCGGCCCGCTGAACATGGCCCAGTCGACCACACCCTCGTAGCGGCGCAGCTGCTCACGCACCTGCCTCTCCGTCCCGGCGATCGCGAACCGCCGCACCACCCGTCGGTCATCGCCAGCTCGGCCGCCTGCGCATCGCCTGCCGCCACGGCCGCCAGCCCGCGCTCGAGCTCCGCGCCGAAGCCGGCATGGCGCAGCAGGTCGTGGAAGTACAGCACGGGCAGGAAGAAGACGAGGCTGCGGCGCAGCAGGTGCACGGCCTCCGCCTCGTCCTCCGAGATCGCGCAGTAAACGCGCACGCCCGCGTCGAAGCCTGCCCGGCCGGCCGCCCTGCCCGCTCCAGCCCGCCCTGCCCGCTCCAGCCCGCGATCGATCGCAGGCCAGTTCACTTCCTGGATCCAGTCCACGGTGTGCACCGAGTTGAAGATGACGCCCTCGGCGATCTCCCCGGCGAGCTCGCTCATGCGCGGCCGCGTCACACCCAGATAGACCGGGATCGGCCACGGCGGCGGGTCGTCGAAACGGGCGTACTCGCGGTAGCGGTAGAAGGGTCCCGCGTGCCGTACCGGCGCTCCTGGCCGCGACCCCCAGGCGGCGCGGGTCGCCGCCACGAAGTCACGCATCCGCTCCACCGGCCGCTCGTATGCGATGTCGTGCCAGTCGCGATTCCAGGCGTCGGGCATCGCACCGATGCCGAGCCGGAAGCGTCCCTGCGCCAGCTCGGAGATGGTCGTCGCGGCCCACCCCGTCGTCACCGGCGTCCGTGTCCAGTTGAACCTGGATCCACCGTTGGTCGCGGGCGTTGCAGCTCGTCCAGACTGCCAGGCCGCTCCCCGGCGGGGTTTCGGCCCCCGCCTCCGGCGGCGGGGGCCTGCACCCAGCCGGTGCGCTCCGCGCTGGAGCCTCCGGAACGGGCCACCGGCCCGCCCCGTACGGCCCCAGCGCGTCCTGACAGCCCAGACGAACGCCCCGCGATCACGAAAAACGGTGGATCCAGGTTGATCGCGCACGAGATCAGCTCCACCCGCGAGGTGCGCGACGCGAATGCGCCGAGCTGGCCGAACGCCTCCGCGTAGCCGTTGTCGCCCGTCCCGACGATGCCCAGGCCCTCCGCCTCGGCGAGCTCGACCGCGTCCTTCAGGGGACACCCGGGTGGGCGAGGATGCCGAGTGTCCGCAACGCGCCCGCCGCCGCCGCCCGCGCGCGCCAACTACCCGCGCCGCGCCACGGCAGCGTCGATCAGCCAGCGCGCGATCGAGATCGGCGGCGGGATCAACGGGAGCTCGTCTTTGGGGAAGAACTTCGCATCTGCGATCTCCTCGGGATCGATCCGGATCTCGCCGCCGGCCCAGCGCGCGTGGAAGCCGATCATCAGGGAGTGGGGGAAGGGCCATGGCTGGGAGCCGAAGTAGCGCACCTCGTCCACCTCGACGCCGACCTCCTCGCGGATCTCGCGCACGACGGCGCCCTCCAGCGACTCACCCGGCTCGACGAAGCCGGCGAGCGCGCTGTAGAACGGCGCCGGGAAGCGCGTCCCGTGGGCGAGCAGGATCTCGTCGCCGCGCTCGACCACGGTGATCACAGCGGGCGCCAGCCGCGGATACGCCGACAGCTCGCAGGCCGGGCACTTGCGCGACCTGTCGGCATCGACCCGCACGGTCGGCTCGCCGCAGCGCCCGCAGAAGCGGTGCGTCCGGTCCCAGTCGACGATCTGCACGGCCTTGCCGGCCACGGCCCACAGCTCCTCCGGCACGCGGCCCCACAGGGCGCGCAGGTCGGCAATCGCGTGGCCGGCGGCCGGCTCCAGCTCGCGGTCGATCTCGTAGGCGAAGCAGTGCGTTCCGCCCAGCGCGCCGAGGTAGTGCGGCGTCTCGGCCGGAAGCAGCGGCTCGCCGGGGAAGCGCGCGCCGTGCTCCTCCTCGATCAGCAGGACGCGGCTGCCGGCGACGGCGAACCACAGCTCGCGCTCACGCAGCTCGGGCGGCCGCACCGCATGATCGAAGCCCGACCCGCTCATCCCTGCTCCAGCGGCGCCAGCGTCAGGCCGCGCGCCCCGAGCTGCTCCCAGTAGAGCTCGGCCGCTTCGAGGTGACCGGCCCAGACGATGGCCAGCCCGTGGTGGTGGATCCTATTCGCCATCGTCATCCCCTGGTCGTAGGTGACCCCGGGGAGGACGCTCGCGAGCGCGAACGCGACCCCCTCGAAGCTGTTGTGACTGTCGTTGAGGACGACGACCCGCCACACGCCGTCGAGGCCCGTTCCGGATCCCTGCTGCTGTCGCCCTCGCCGTGGTGTGAGCGTGTCCGCCACGCCGTGGACGATACCGCCCCGCCGGAGGCGCCGACGGCGCCCGCCGCAGCGCCTCCCCGGTAACGGCGAAAGCCCGGCCGCCGCAGTGGGCGGGCCGGGCTCTCGTGCCAGCCGGGTGGGGAGCCCCGGGCGGAGTCGTGGCGGCGGGGGCTAGTCCTCGCCGCCGCCTGCGGTCGCGACCTTGAGCTGCAGCGAGCCGTCGGACGTCTTCCAGCCGGAGCGCTCGGCGCCGTACTGGTCGACCTTCTTCGTGCCGGTGAGGGGCACGTCGAGGCCGGCGGGCGCGCTGACGCTCACCTTGCCCTTGCTCAGCCGGGCCGAGACCTGCCCAGCGTCGAGCGCTGCCTGCCACGCCGCCTGCCGCTTCACCTGGAGGCCGGCGTCGCTCAGCGTCGGGTCGACGATGGCGGCGGTGAACAGCGAGCGGTACTTCGCGAGGAGCGCGTCGACGACCGGGAGGAGCACGGCGTCCTCGGCGAGGTTCGAGACGTGGGCGTAGTGCGGGTACGCGTCGTTCATCGCGACGTGGCGGAACATGATCGCCACCTCGTTCGCGACGTACTGATCCCACGTGGCCGGGGCCGCGAGGCAGCCCGAGACACAGGCCTCGTAGTAGACGTAGTTGTACTCGTCGAGCTGCTCCGCCTTGGTGCCGACGTTGTAGAAGACGTTCGTCGGGTGGCGGGGCACGGTCAGGGTCGAGCCGATCAGGCGCTGGCCCGCCTCACGCGAGGCGTCCGAGGCCGTGAAGGCGATGCCGTTGTCGGCGAGCGCCTGGGCGAGGTTCGGGTTGCTCAGACCGGAGTGCTCGCCGGTTACCAGCTCCGTACGGTCGAACGGCAGCCGGTTCGCCTTGCCGAACGCGATGTTCTGAGCGATCTCACCGGAGATCGTCGCCGTGTCGAGGGTGTTGAGGTTGAGGTGTGTGTATGTGTGGTTGATCCAGCCGAAGCTCTGCTTCGCGCCGATCAGCGCAGCTGCGAGGCTCGGATAGCTTGCGGCGGCGGCGCCGTTGAAGGCGAGGTCGAGACGCAGCCCCGACGCCTTCTGCCAGGCGACGGCGCGGTCGACGTCGGCGGGCGTCATCACGATCGTCGTTGACGGGTCCGCAGTCGTGACGTTGGCAACCGTGTCCCAGCGGTCGTCACCGTTGAACGCATCGTCGACGTGCAGCGACAGGTAGTTGCGATTCATCCCGAGACGCACGCCGCGGGTGACCCAGTTGAGGACGCCGTGGCCGAGCAGCTGGCTCTGGGTCATCCACTGGTTCTGGGCGACGGTCGCGACGAGTTCCTGGCGGCCGTCCGGGTTGGTGTTGACGCCGACCAGCGCGGAGCCGTCGGCTGCCTGGACGAGGGGCTGGAAGGCGGCCCCGGCGAGCGGCTTCGCCTTGTAGCCGTACGCGCCGCTGTCGTAGAGAACGGTGCCGGCGAGGTACGGGAACGCCTGCTTGCCGGCGGCCGTGAGCTGCGCTGTCTCGCCGCCGAAGTCACCGGCGAACGTCGGGTACTCGAGCCCGTACTGCGGCTGCGGGTAGACGACCGAGGTCACCTGGCGGATGCGGAACTGGCTCTCGAACGCCTGCAGCGCGGCCCACGACTCCGGGGACAGCGCCGAGACGTACGCCGAGCCGTTCCAGTAGTAGAGGCCGTCGTTGCTGAGCACGACCGCCTGGTACAGCGCGTGCCCCGCGCGGTCGGAGAACGTTGCGGCCGTGAGCGGGCCGGCGTCCTTCGCGACGATGGCCGTGAACGGCACGCCTTCGCGGGTGAGCAGGCTCTTCCAGTCGCCGAAGGCGGGCTCGTTGCCGTCGGCGCCGATCAGCAGCACCTTCAGCTCGATCTCGCCCTGGGCGTACTCGTCCCAGCAGTTGCAGTCCTTCGTGCGGCTCCTGCGGGCGCCGCGATCCTTCGCGTCCTTCTCTTTCCACTTGCGGTCGCCCGAGCGGGTCGGGTCGCCGGCCTGCGTCGGTGCGCCGGCCGGGAAGCCCGCCTCGGGGGCCGACGAGACGAGGCCTGCCTGCGCGAGACCGAAGCCCTTGTTGTCCCGGCCGGCGTCGTGGCCGCTTCCGGCCTGGCTGACTGCCGCGACCATCAGGGCTGCCGTCACTGCGCCGAGCGTGACTATGAGTTTGCGTGTGCGGTGCATGTAGAGGTTTCTCCCCGATTGCTGACCGACGCAACGTAGTTCGGTTTTGTGTGCCCTCGGGTGTCGCTACGTGGGAATGCGGTTGGAGCCAGGGTCAGGCCTGCTCGAGCGTCGCGCGCCGCTTGCCCTCCAGCTCGAACAGCCGGAACAGCAGGAGCGCGGCGACGAGATAGGCCGCGGCGATACCGAGCTCGACGCCGATCAATCCTGCCGCGCCGCCCAGCGAGCCGCCGGCGGCGATCTCCCGGGCGGCCTGGATCCCGTGCGTCATCGGCAGCGCACGCCCGATCCAGACCATCGCCGTGGGCAGTGCCGACTCCGGCAGGTTGACGCCGCAGAAGACCCACATCAGGTAGTAGGCGAGGTTCGCGATCATGAAGACGTCGCGGAAACGCATGCCGAGCGAGCCCAGCGTGAGCCCCCAGGCGGTGCACGAGACGACGGAGACAAGCACGACCAGGGCGAGCGGGGCGAGGCTCGACGCTGCCGGGCGAAAGTGGAGGAGCAGCGCGCTCACGCCGAACCCCCAGGCCGACACGATCAGCCCGTTGGCGATCACCGGCAGCGCCCGGCCGATGAACAGCGCGGGCCGGTTCGCCGGCGAGGCGAGCAGCGCCGACAGGGTCTGGAACTGCCGCTCGTTGGCGATGGCCATCACGCCCGCGTACACGCCCGACATCCCCGAGATCTGCACCGCGTTGCCGACCACGAAGAACGAGTCGTCGCGGAGCTGGACGAAGCGGCCGAGGTACACGAAGAAGAGAATCTGGAAGACGGGGCCGAGCAGCATCGTCGGGATGTAGAGCGCCGGGCTGATCCAGTTGAAGAGGGCGCGGTACGAGATGAGGCCGCCGACGAGGCAGACGCGGAGCGTGGCGCGGGCGCCGGTCATGGCGGGGGCACTGGTCATGTCAGGGCGAGGGTGGCGCGCTCGCGCGCGAGCCGCAGGAACAGCCGCAGGAAGAGCGCCCCCAGCGTGAGGTAGGCGCCCGCCAGCCCGACCGTCACCCCCATCGGCGGCCACGGATTGCCGCCCAGCGCGGCCGCCCGCACCGCGCGCATCCCCCAGGTGGGGGCAAGCAACCAGCCGACCGGCCGCACCCACACGGGCAGCGCGGACAGCGGCACGAGCAGGCCCGAGACGAACAGCACCGGGAACTCGAGCATGTTCGAGAGCGCGTTTGCATGGCGGTACAGCACGAACGTCGACGCCATCAGCAGGCCGAGCATCCCGAGCCCCAGCACCGTCACCGGGATCGAGACGACGAACGCCAGCGGGTGCGCGATCGCGAACGGCACACCGAACAGCAACCGGCCCCACACGAGCGTGGCGACGAGGGAGTAGAGCCCGATCGACGCGGTCGCGATCGTCTGCGGCAGCAGCACCCAGAAGTAGCCGGCCGGCGACACCACAAGCACCTCCAGCGTCCCTTCGCGGCGCGCCCACGAGATCGCCCCGCCGGAGCCGAACAGCGTCGACGACCAGATGCCCATGACGCCGGCGCCGAGCGACGCGTACAGCAGCGTGCCCTCGCGGGCGCCCGCGCGGAACATGAAAAAGGCGACGGTCGAGAGCAGGATCGGCAGGAACACCGACGTCACGACGAAGAATCGCGAAGCGGTCAGGTTGCGGACGTGGTGCCGCCAGCCGATGGCGATCAGCCGTGCGGCGCGGCTCAACCGGAGGCCCCTTCGACGAGCGCCACGTATGCGTCCTCGAGCGTCGGCTCGCGGGTGGCGACACGGGTCAGCCGGGCATCGCCGAGGGCGGCGATCAGCTCGGGCGTCCCTTCGAAGCCGGCGGCGGCCTGCACGACGAAGAGCTGCGCCTGGTCGCGCTCCTCGACGGTGACGCGCGCGACCCCCGGCACGCGTCGCAGCGCGTCGGCGCCGCCGGGCGGCGGGTCGTATGCCTCCAGCTCGACGACCACGCCGTCGGTGACCATCGCCTTGAGGGCGCTCGGCGATCCCTCGGCCACGATCTGCCCCTTTGCGATCACGGCGATCCGGTTGCACAATGCGTCGGCTTCGAACATGTAGTGCGTCGTGAGCAGCACGGTCTTGCCTGCGCTCACCAGCGCCGCCATCGTCGCGCGCAGCTCGCGCGCGCCCACCGGGTCGACCCCGATCGTCGGTTCGTCGAGGAACACCACGGGCGGGTCGTGGAGCAGCCCGCGCGCGACGTGCAGGCGCTGGCGCATGCCGCGCGAGTAGCCCTCGACCCGCTCCCCCTCGCGCCCGTTGAGCCCGACGAGGTCGAGCAGCTCGAAAATCCGACGCTTCTGCTCGCGCGGCGGCACCCCGTAGAGCTCGGCGAAGTAACGGAGGTTGTCGAGGCCGGAGAGGCGGTCGTACAGCCCGCGATCGCCGCCGAACACGTAGCCGATGCGTTTGCGCACCTCGCGCGACTGGCGCACGACATCGAAGCCGAGCACCCGGGCCGTCCCGCTGGTCGGCACGAGCAGCGTGATCAGCATTTTGATCGTCGTCGTCTTGCCCGCGCCGTTCGGCCCGAGCAGGCCGAAGAGCTCGCCCTCGCCGACCGAGAACGAGATTCCGCGGACGGCCTCGACCTCGAGCGTCCGGCGACGTACGGCCCCCGTTGAGACGCGGTACGTGCGGCGGAGCCCCTCCACCTCGATGACGGGCGCGGTCATCCGTCGTCCCGGGAGCTCAACGGGCGCCGGCGCCCGGCTCCGCCAGGGGCTGCGAGACTGGCTCCTCGCAGCTCGACTGGGGCTCGCCCTCGCAGCAGCCGAGCTTGAAGCGACAGCGAGGGCATTGCCAGGTACCATGCCTCCACTCCATCGAGGCGGCGCATCTCCAGCAGCTCTCGGTGGTCATTGGCCGAAACACCATAGGTGGCGTGCCGGACGTGCCGCCACTTGCTACACTGCCGCGGCCGCGGCGGCGTAGCTCAGCTGGTTAGAGCGGCGGACTCATAACCCGCAGGTCGGTGGTTCGAGTCCACCCGCCGCTACCTCGGTCTACCTACGAAGACCCACGAAGACCCAAGAAAGAAGCTATGGCCACCGGAGCAAGAGTCGCAGTGACGCTGGCGTGCACGGAGTGCAAGCGGCGCAACTACCAGAGCGAGAAGTCCAAGCGAAACGATCCCGACCGGGTCGAGTTCAAGAAGTACTGCCGCTGGTGCAGCACGCACACGTTGCATCGCGAGACCCGCTAGATCCCCCATGACCTCAGATACCCCAGAGACCCCGAAGCAGCGGCCCTCGCGCCGCGACGAGCCGTCCGAGCCTTCGCCCTCCTCTCCGCGCACCCGTGCGCGACAGGCCGATGCGGGCACGCCGGCGCTCGCCGGCGCTGCGGGTGGCGCTGGCGACCGTGGCCGCCGCCCGTTTCCGCTCAGTGGCACCAAGCGTTTCCTGGGGGAGTCGGTCGCGGAGCTCAAGAAGGTCGAGTGGCCGAAGCAGAACCAGGTCATCCAGGGCACCGGCGTCGTGCTGTTTGCATGCCTCGTCGTCGGCGTCTTCCTCTACGTGTCCGACCAGGCGTTCAAGCACCTGGTCGAGAACGTCTTCCTCGGGCAGTGAGCTGACATGTTCCAGTGGTTCGTCATCAACACGTACTCCGGGCACGAGAACAAGGTGAAGGCCAACCTCGAGCACCGGATCATCTCCATGAATCAGCAGAGCCGGTTCCGGCGCGTCGTCGTGCCGACCGAGCAGATCATCGAGACGAAAGACGGGCAGAAGGTTCAGACCGAGCGGCGCGTGCTCCCGGGCTACGTGCTCGTGAACATGGATCTCAACGACGACGCCTGGTCGGTCGTCAAGAACACGCCCGGCGTGACCGGCTTCGTTGGCGCCGGCGCCAAGCCCGTTCCGCTGTCCAAGGCCGAGGCCGACAAGATCCTCCAGCAGGGGCCGTCGAACGCTGCCGCCCCCCGCACGCAGGTTCAGTTCAGCGTCGGCGAGTCCGTCAAGGTAACCTCCGGACCCCTCTCCGACTTCGACGGCGAGATCGTCGAGGTCAATCCGGAGCAGCAGAAGCTCAAGGT
>JANXXF010000387.1 GCA_025350775.1 Actinomycetes bacterium | reverse complement strand
CACCGCTGTCGACGAGTTCGCTGACGGCGCTGATCGCCTCGCTCGAGATGAGCATCGCCCCGAGGACGGCCTCCTCGGCCTCCTCGTTCTGGGGCGGGATGCGCTGGCCGACCGCTTCGACTGTCTGGGACACGCCCTGATTCAACTCGTTCCGAGAGGACAAGCCGAGGGTGTGGACAGAGGCGGGGCAGCAGGCGTACGTGCCCCCGTGCGACGTGCGCGATAGGTGGAGAGAAGGGGCTTGCGGGGTGCGGGAGCGAACATCGGTTCGATCGATTGTCCACGGTCGGGCGGACGGTATCCCCCGTTTTCCCACCTCAGCCTGTGGACAGGACTCCCGCACCGTGCGGGAAGTTCGTGCAGCTATCCACAGGGGACGTGTCGGTTGTGGAGAATCCCTGAACAACTCCGGCCGGTCTGCCGCGGGTCGGTCAGGCCCGTCCGCGCCGACGCTGCTCGTCGAGCTCGTGCTCGATGCGGTCGACGCGTTGCTCGAGCCGGGCGAGGCCCTCGAGCAGCAGCTTTCGGGTGACGCCGTCACCGGCCACCAGCAGCAGGTGCTCGTCGCGCAGCAGCTCACGGAAGAGGCCGCGCAGCTGCGGATCCGGATATGCGAAGCCGGTCGCCGAGCAGGTCGAGCAGTCCTCGGCCGGCCGCCCCCGGTCGAAGGTGCGCTGGCCGGTGCCGCTGCAGTCGGGGCAGGTGTGCAGGCGGCTCACGCTGCGATGCTGCCCGCTGCGGCGGACGGCGCTGAGCCGCGTCCGGGAACGACGAGGGGGAGGCCTGAGCCTCCCCCTCGCAGAGCAGTCCTGCCGTTCGCGCTACGCGTCGGCGGCGGCGTCCTCGGCCTCGTCGGTCGGCTCGGCCTCGTCGGTCGGCTCGGCCACGTCGGCCGGCTCGGCCACGTCGGTCGGCTCGGCCTCGTCGGCCACCACGGCGGCCTCGGCCACCGGAGCGTCGGCCGCGGCCGCGGCGGCGGGTGCCGGCGGCGCCTCGACGATGCCGCCCTCCGGCAGCTCCTCGTCGGACACCAAGCCACCCTGCGGCGCCACGATCGTCTTGACCTTCACCCTGACGTCGTCGAACACCTCGACCTCGACCATGTAGCGGCCGATGCGCTTGATCGGCTCCTCGAGGTCGATCTTGCGGCGGTCGACACGGATCTTGCGCGTGCGCCAGATCTCGTCGGCCATGTCGGTCGCGGTGACCGAGCCGAACAGCGCGCCGCTCGGACCGGCCTTGACCTCGAACCGCAGGACGGTGCGGCCGAGCACGGACGCGGCATCGGTGGCCTGTTCGACCGTGCGGGCCTCGAACTGCGCCTGCTGCGCCTCACGCCGCTTGACCGCGGCGATCGCGCCCGGCGTCGCCACCTCGGCGAGCCTGCGGGGCAGGAGGAAGTTCCGGGCAAAGCCCCGGTTGACCTCGACGACCTCGCCCTTGAGGCCGGTCTTGTCGATGTCGGCGAGGAGGATCACCTGCATCGCCGGTTACCCCTGCACGTACGGGAGGAGGGCCATCTCGCGAGCCCGCTTGACCGCGGACGAGACCTGGTTCTGATGCCGGCGGCAGGCGCCGGAGATGCGGCGTGACCGGATCTTCCCCTTCTCGGAGATGTACCGCCGCAGCTGGTTCACGTTCTTGTAGTCGATCTCCTCGACCTTGTCCTTGCAGAAGTAACAGGACTTGCGCTTGCCGCCCGTGGGTGGGCCGCCGCGCTTGCCGCCGCTGCGCTTCTGGTCGCGATCCTTGTCTCTCTCAGCCATGAAGTGTCCTCACGCTCTCGTGATCTCAGAAGGGAATGTCGTCGTCGGGGCCGCTCGAGCCGAAGTCCGGCTCGTTGCCGGCAGGCGGCATGTAGGTCGGCGCCGCTCCGCCGCCGGCCGGGGAGCCGGACGAGGAGCCGGACGCGGAGCCGGAGTAGCCGCCACCCTCGCCGCCGCGGCCACCACCCTCGCCGCGTGCGCCGAAGCGGACGTTGTCGGCCTTGATCTCGACGACCTGGCGCTTGCCGGAGCCGTCTTTGGCCTCGTACTCCCGCCAGGTCAGCTTGCCGTCGACCATGATGCCGCTGCCGCGGTTGAGGAACTGGCCACACTGCTCGGCCGTCTTCCCCCAGACCACGACGTCGAAGTAGTAGGCGGCATCGACCCACTCCTCGCCGCGCTTCACACGGTCGTTGACAGCGACCCGCAGCGTCACGACGGAGGTACCACTCGGCGTCGTCCTGACCTCGGGGTCCTTGGTCAGGTTCCCCTCGATCACGACGCGATTGATGTTCTGAGCCATCGGGCGCTCCTACTCGTCCTCGACGTCCGCGCCGACCGAGACCGGCTCGCCGTCGGGGACAACGGGCGGGGCGCTCATCGGCTTGCCGGCGCCCTTGGGTCGCCGCGTCGCCATGTGGCGCATGACGCCCTCGCTGATCTTGAGCACGCGCGTGACCTCGTCCAGCGCCTCGGTGCCGGCGATGAAGGTGATCAGGTGGTAGACACCGTCGCTCTTCTTGTCGATCTCGTAGGCGAGCTTGCGCCGGCCCCACGGCTCGTGGCCCGTCCAGGTGCCGCCGCTCTTCTCGATCGTCTCACGCATGCGCGTGAGGATCTCCTTGTGGCGCTCTTCGCTGGCCTCAGGGTCCAGCATGAGCAGAATCTCATAGTCGTTCACGTTCCCGCGTTCACCTTCCCTCGGTCTTGGTCGGCCCCGCCGGCAGTGCGCCGTCCGGGAAAACGGCGCGATGGCGTGGCGAGAAGTTCGGGCAGTGTAGCATCGGTCACGTGCGCAGCCGCCTTGCCTGGGCGTTCGGGGGATTCGTCCTCGTCGCGCTCGTCGTCTATCGCTTCCTGACCCGTTTCCGGGGTGCCGAGGCGGTTGCCGGCGGGCCCGCAGCGCCCGCCACGGATGCCGAGCCAGCGCCGGCCGGCGCTGCCCCCGCCGCTGCGCCCGCTGCCGTCGAGCCTGACGCGGAGCCTGCCGACGACGACGACGCCGCCGCTGCGGGCGGCCCCGACGAACGCATCGAGGCACTGCGCCGCAAGCTGGAGGCGGCGCGCGAGGCGCCCGCCGAGGCCGCCCAGCCACCCGCTGAGCCGATCGCCGAGGCCGCCGAGCCGGCCCTCGACGAGCGGCGCCGCGCCGTCCACGAGGCCGGTCGCACCGCCGCCGACGCCATGCGTCAGGCGGGCGAGCGACCCCGCCCGTCCTCGCCCTAGCGGCCTGCTGTGTCTCGGTGCGGCAGCGGTTGCCGCCCCGGGCGCGGCGCCGTGACGCCCCGTCGTTCCTCACCCAGGCCCCGGGCCTGGCCTGCGGACGCCGTGACGCCCCGGCTTGGCCCGGAACAGCCCCGCCAGGGGCGCCGATCCACAGCAAGCCTTCTAGCCGGTGCTCGGCAGCGGGCGGCCGACGAACGCCCGGACGCCCGCGGCCAGACCCCGCGCCACCCGCTGCTGGTAGCCCGCCGACCGCAGCCGCGCGCGCTCGCCGGGGTTGGAGAGGAAGCCCGTCTCGACGAGCACGGCGGGGACGTCGGCCCAGTTGAAGCCGGTCAGGTCGGAGCGCTCGACGACGCCTCGGTCGGCCGCGCCCGTGGCTGCGACAAGTGCCG
>JANXXF010000368.1 GCA_025350775.1 Actinomycetes bacterium | reverse complement strand
GCGATGGTGCGAGACATCGGCGTGCGCGCCCGCCCCGAGATCGAGGCGCTGCTCGGCCACAAGGTGTTCCTGGAGCTGCAGGTGAAGGTGCGGCCGCACTGGCGCCGCGACGGCGCCCAGCTCGACCGCCTCGGCTTCTAGAGGCTTGATGTGAATTGGCGCGGCACCGGTTGCCGCCCCGGGCGCGGCGCCGTGACGCCCCGTCGTTCCTCGCCCAGGCCCCGGGCCTGGCCTCCGGGCGCCGTGACGCCCCGGCTTGGCCCGGGACAGCCCCGTCAGGGGCGCCAATTCACATCAAGCCTCTCTAGCGCCTCCGCTCAGCGCGAGAGCGGTGGCGACACCCAGTCGGGATTGCGCCCGCCCGGGTAGCGGTCGCCGGCAGCCTGGCCCACGTCGTCCAGCCGGGCCATGTCCTCGGGGGTGAGCCGCAGCGTGGCCGAGCCGATGTTCTCTGCGAGCCGACCCTGGTTGCGTGTTCCCGGGATCGGCACGGTGCCCTGGGCGAGCAGCCAGGCGAGCGCCACCTGCGCCGCCGTCGCGCCCGGATGGCGGGCCGCCACCTCGGCGACGATCTCGGCCTTGCGTGCGTTCTCGACGAGCGCGTCGCCGCCGGCGCGCGGGTAGCGGCCGGTCGCGCGGCCGTCGGTGGCGGCGTAGTCGGCGTCGCTCTTGAAGCGGCCGGTGAGGACGCCGCGGCCGAGCGGCGAGAACGGGACGAAGCCGATGCCCAGCTCGTGGCACAGCGGCAGCACGTCGGCCTCGACGCCGCGCTCGAAGAGGGCGTATTCCGACTGCAGCGCTGCGATCGGGTGCACGGCGTGCGCCCGACGGATGTCCTCCGGCCGCGCCTCCGAGAGCCCCAGGTGGCGCACCTTGCCCTGGCGCACGAGCTCGGCCATGGCGCCGACGGTCTCCTCGATCGGCGTGTTTGGATCGACGCGGTGCTGGTAGTAAAGGTCGATGTGGTCGAGGCCGAGCCGCTGCAGGCTTGCCTCGCACGCCTGCTGGACGTAGGCCGGGCTGGAGTCGAGCCCGCCGAACTTGCCGGCGGCCTCGTCCCGCACGTTGCCGAACTTTGTGGCGAGCACGACGCCGTCGCGGCGGTCGCGGATGGCGTTGCCAACGAGCCGCTCGTTGTGGCCGCGGCCATACACGTCGGCGGAGTCGATGAAGGTGACGCCCAGCTCGAGGGCGCGGTGGATCGTCGCGGTCGACTCGGCATCGTCCGCCGGCCCGTACCACTCGGACATGCCCATGCAGCCCAGCCCGAGGGCCGAGACGTGCAGGCCGGAGCGGCCGAGCTCGACGGTGGGAAGGGCGGCGCTCATGTGCCGGGCAGCGGCGGAGAGGTCCACGCGGGGATGCTCGCCTCGGGGTAGCGGGTGCCGGCCGGCTCGCCGAGCGCGTCGAGCACGGCGAGCTCCTGGGCGGTCAGCATCAGCTCGACAGCGGCGGCGTTCTCGTCGATCCGCTCCACCCGCTTCGTCCCCGGGATCGGCACGATCCACGACCGTTGGGCGAGCAGCCAGGCGAGCGAGACCTGCGCCGCCGTGTACCCCTCGCCGGCGCCGACCGCCTTGACGGTCTCGACCAGCGCGAGGTTGTGCTCGAAGTTGCCGGGCTGGAAGCGCGGATAGGTCGTGCCGGCGCCCCGCGTGTCGGCCTCGTCGAAGTCGGCCTCGGTCTGCCAGCGGCCGGTAAGCAGGCCGCGCCCCAGCGGCGAGTACGCGAGGAAGCCGATCACGAGCTCCTCGCAGGTGTCGAGGATGTCGTTCTCGACGTGGCGCTCGAACAGCGAGTACTCAGTCTGCAGCGTCGAGATCGGCGCGACCGCGACCGCGCGGCGGATGTCCTCGGGCTGCGCCTCGGAGAGGCCGAGATACAGCACCTTGCCCTCGTCCACGAGCTCCTTCATGACGCCGACGGTCTCCTCGATCGGCACCTCGCGATCGACGCGGTGCTGCTGGTAGAGGTCGATGTAGTCGATGCCGAGGCGGAGCAGGCTCGCCTCACAGGCGGCGCGGACGTACTCGGGCCGGCCGCTCACCCCGAGGAACTTCCCGGTCTCGGGGTCGCGTCGGTGGCCGAACTTCGTCGCGACGATCGCCAGGTCGCGCCAGCCGCCGGTGAGCGCCCGGCCGACGAGCTGCTCATTGCGGCCGACCGCGTACATGTCGGCGGTATCGAGCAAGGTGATTCCGATCTCGAGGGCTCGATGGATTGTCCTGACCGACTGCTTCTCGTCGATGTGGCCGTACCACTCCGTCATGCCCATACAGCCGAGGCCGATTGCAGCGGCCTCCAACCCGTGCTTGCCCAGCGAGCGCGTCTCCATGTAGGGAAGCCTAGAGGCTCGATGTGTATCGGCGCGGCACCGGTTGCCGCCACGGGCGCGGCGCCGTGACGCCCCGTCGTTCCTCACCCAGGCCCCGGGCCTGGCCTCCGGACGCCGTGACGCCCCGGCTTGGCCCGGAACAGCCCCGCCAGGGACGCCGATTCACATCGAGCCTCTCTAGATCTTCTCGGCGGTCAGCAGGAGCCGTGCCGGCACGCGCGGATCACCCAGCCGGCGGTCGTGAGCGGGCAGCTCGTCGCAGCTGCGGATGAGGAGCCCGGCGTCGGCCAGTCCGTTGATGATCTGCCCGATGCGCACGAAGCCGTCCTCGAAGTAGCTCGTCCGCCAGCGCAGCGCGTGGTCGAGCAGGGCGGCGGCGGGGTGGACGTCGTTAAGCACGAACTGGCCACCCTGGCGCAGCGCGGCGCCGATGCCCGCGCCCCAGGCCGCGGGATCGAGAATCTCGTCGAGCGCGCCCGGGGACGAGTAGACGGCGTCGAAGCGGCTGCGCAGCAGCTCCGCCGGGAGCGCATGCAGCTCGGCCCAGACGAACACCGCCTGGTCGCCGACGCGGGCTCGCGCGGCGACGAGCCGATCCTCGAAGGGGTCGACCGCGATCACCAGCGCGCCGATGTCGACGAGCGCGGCGGTCGTCTCGCCGCCGCGGCAGCCCAGGTGGAGCACGCGCGCATCACGCCAGCCTCGCGCCGTCTCCGGCAGCCGGCCGCCGGCGTCGAGCATGTCGACGCGCCTGCGATGAAGCTGGTCGAACGCGCGGAGGTTCTCGCGGGTCGGCTCCATCAGATGGGCAGGGAGAAGCCGCCGTCGACGACCAGCACGTGCCCGCAGACCATCTGCGCATCGTCAGAGCAGAGGAAGCGCACCGCGCCGGCGACGTCGTCGACGGTCACCATGCGGCCGGCCGGCGTCTTCTGGCGGGCGGCGGCCAGCAGCTCCTCCTTGTTGCCGAAGTGGTCGAGCGCGCCGGTTTCGACAAGCGACGCGGACACGGCGTTGACGCGGATGCCGCGCGGGGCGAGCTCGACGGCGAGATAGCGGACGAGCGCCTCCAGGGCGGCCTTCGAGGCGCCGACGAGCGTGTAGTTGGGAAGGACACGGCCGGCGCCGAGGCTGGAGAGGGCGACGATTGCCGAGCCGGCTGCCATCTGCGGCGCCGTCGCCCGCGTGAGGGCGAGGAAGGCGCGCGCGTTGGCGTTGAGCGTCCAGTCCCAGTGCTTGTCCTCGGTCTCGAGCGCGGGCCGGGCGACGCCGGTGGCGGCATTGTGGACGACGACGGCGAGCGGGCCGAGCGCTGCGATCTCGGCGAGGACCCGTTCCGAGGAGACGTTGCCGCGCACGAGCACCGGTTCGGCACCGAGCGCACGGAGCTCGTCGGCGGTCGCCTCGGCGGCAGTGTCGTTGCGGAGATAGCCGATCGCGACGCGCGCGGCGCCGTCCCGGGCGAGGCGCAGTGAAATCGCTCTGCCGATGCCGCGGGAGCCTCCCGTCACGAGGACGGAGGCGCCGGCGAGGCTCATCGCTTCCGCGGGAGCGGGCTATCGGCCGGCGCGGCGGAGGGGAGGCTCTCCCAGCCGAGGCGGCCGCGCGACTCGCGCCCGCCCTCGGCGGCCTTCGAGGAGGCGTGGCCGAGTCGCTCGAGCAGGTCGATCTGCTCCTCGCCGTGGCGCCGTACAGGACTGTCGGCGGGCAGCGGGGCGATGAGCTCGCTCACGCGGGCCCGCAGCTGGAAGGCGAAGTGCGGCGTGGCAGGGCCGACGAGGGCGTCGACATCGTCGATGGTTGGCTCGCGCATGGGTGAAAGCCTACCGCGGCGGGCGGTGGGACACGGGCCTGACTACAATCTCTGCCCGCATGCGCGCGCCCATCCTCTTCGTGGTGGCGGCCGGAGCGCTTCTGCTGGCAGTGGCCGGCCCGGCGTCCGCCTTCGATCCCACAGCCGTCCTGGCCGGCGCGAACGCTCTGCGCGCTCAGGTGGGTGTGCGGCCGCTAGTGGACGGCTCCGGCAGCGGTGCCGTCACCGGTGACCTTTGGCTCGTAGAGACGGACGGTGCGGCGACGGCCACCGAGGTGATGGCAGCCTGGCCCAAGCTGCTTGCCTGGCTCCTCGACCCCCGCACGACGCAGGCGGTGCTGGCCGAGCGGGCCGGTGGGACGGTCGCTCTGCAGCTCGTCACGAACGACACCGTCCCGCTCGTCCGGCCGATCGTGCCCGCGCTGCTCGATCCGGGCTCGCCGCTGGGGATCTCGCTCCTCCTGCCGGCGCGGCCAGGATCGGTCCGGCTGCTCGAGACCCGCGGTGCGCTGGAGTTCGAGCTGCCGGTGAAGACCGTGCGCGCCGCCGGTAGTACAGGCGCCTGGCTGGCGCAGCTCGATGGCGGCAGCGAGGGGCTGCGGATCGCCTACTCCACGCGGTATCGCCTCGTCGTCGACGGGGTGAGCTACTCGTACGCCACGGGTTCGCTGCCCTCGACGTTCCTCGGTCGTAGCTGGCAATTCGACGCGACAATGCGCTCCGCCGACCGGTCGGCCTTCGTGCGCGCCCTGGCGACCGCGCCGCCGCTGGCCCGCCGACTGCTCGCCCAGCTCGACGGCGGCGTCAAGGTCAGCCGCGGCGCCTGCGACGACGCCGAGTCCTCGTGCGCCGAGTACCTCGAGGACGGCTCGTACAGGCTGTCGATCGCCCCGGTCGACTTCGCGGACACCTTTGCCGACCTCCGCTTCGTGACACTCCACGAGCTCGGGCACATCGTCGACTACGTCGGCCTCGACGCGAGCGCGTACCCGGCGTTCCGCGCCCTCTTCCGGACATCGCCCCACTGGCGCTCGTGCTTCCCCGACGACCTCTCGGACACCGGCTGCGTCGAGTTCTCCGAGCTCCTCGCCGACCAGTTCGCCTACTGGGCGACAGGCCTGCCGGCCGACCCGAGCGGTGGCTACGGCGACCCGCCTCTGGCCAGCCAGGCGGCGTTCGAGCAGGTCCTGCGGGCGCACTACGCATTCCGGCCACCGCTGTGGCGAAACCCCGCCGCCGCACGACGCTGACAGGCAGGCGGCGAGTACCCTGACTGCGATGGCGTTTCCGTTGGCAGCGACGGCTGCGCGGCAGGCCCGCGCGCTGGAGGCACAGGAGCACCGTCCCTGGGCCGCTCCAGGCTGGCCGTGGTCAGTCGCGCAGACGCTGGCCGACGGCGTCTTCTGCCACTGGCCGGTCGCTCCGGAGGCGCTCGCGCCCCTGCTGCCGCCGGGCGTCGAGCCTGATGTGCGTGACGGCCGGGCGTGGCTGACCATCGCCGCGCTCCGGGTGACGGGGCTGCGCCTGCGCGGGCTGCTGCCCGTGCCCCGGCTCTCGGACGGCGCGGAGCTCGTTGTGCGGGCGGCCGTCGTCGTCGGCGACCGCCAGGCGACGCTGCTGCTCGACGCCGCCTTCTCGAGTCGCGTCGCGGCCGCGGCGGCACGGCGTCTGTACGGGCTGCCCGCCGCCTCCAGCAGGATTCGCCTCGTGCGGGAGGTGGACGCTGTTCGGGTCGAGACCTCACGTACGCGCCCCGGCGGCGCGCCGGCCGTCTTCCATGCCCGCGTCGTGGCGACCGGCCCGCCGGAGGTCGCCGCGCCCGGCTCGATCGAGGCGTTCCTGCACGAGCGCTTCCTGCTCGTCGTCGGCCGGCCCGGCGGCGGCCTCATGCTGGCCGAGCAGCACCGCCCGCCGTGGCGGCTCGCGCCGGCCCGCGCCGTCGTGACCCTGCAGACGGTGGCCCCGTCCGGGCTCGCAGTGGGAGCGCCGGCGCTCGCACACATCGCCGAGCAGCTCGACCAGCTCGTCTGGGCTCCCGAGCGCCAGGAGGCCTGAGTGACGCGCACGCAGGGCAGCGGCCGCCATCGGGTGTCGCCCCAACGGCGCACGGCGCTCGTCTCGGTGGTGGCGGCGGCTGCGCTCGTCGCCATCAAGCTGGCGACGGCCTACGCCACCCATTCGCTCGGCCTCTTCTCCGAAGCGATCCACTCCGGCACCGACCTCGTTGCGGCGCTGCTGACGCTGTTTGCCGTGGGCCTCGCCGTGCGGCCGGCCGACAAGCATCACCAGTACGGCCACGGCAAGGCCGAGCACCTGGCCGCGCTGGCCGAGGGCGTGATCCTGGTCGGGGCCAGCGTGGTGATCATCTGGCGGGCCGCGGGCCACCTCGTCGGTGGCAGCACGTCGCCGGTCGACCCGGCCTGGTACGCGTTCGTCGTGCTGGTGGTGGTGATCGCCATCGACCTGTCGCGGGTGGTCGTGTCGATGCGGGCCGCGCGCCGTTTCGGCAGCGCTGCCTTCGCTGCGAACGCGCTTCATTTCGGGGGCGACACGGCCGGTTCGTTTGCCGTCCTGATCGGCCTCGGCATCGCCCGCGCCGGCTACCCGAACGGCGACTCGGTGGCGGCGCTGTTCGTCGCCGTGCTCGTGCTGGTCGCCGCCTTCCGCCTGATGAAGGCGAATACCGACGTACTGATGGATCGTGCGCCCGCGGCCGCCAACGAGGCGGCCCTCACTGCCGTGCTCGGCCTCCAGCCAGCCGTCGAGCTCCGCCGCCTGCGCGTGCGCCAGGTCGCGGGCAAGCACTTCGCCGACGTCGTGATCGGCGTGTCGCCGACGGCGGTGGTCGGTCAGGGCCACGCGGCTGCCGACCGGGTGGAGGCTGCGATCCAGGCCGCGCTGCCGGGCACCGACGTCGTCGTCCACGTCGAGCCGCTCGCCGACGCGGACACGAAGGTGCGCGAGCGCGCCCACGCCGCGGCGCTGCAGGTGGCGCGCGTCCGCGAGATCCACAACGTCACGGTGCTCGACGTTGACGGCGGTTGCGAGGTGTCGCTGCACCTGAAGCTGCCCGGCGAGATGCCGCTCGACGAGGCGCATGCCGTCGCCGAGGCGGTGGAGCGGGCGATTCTCGACGCCGTCGGTGAGGTGGACTCCGTCCAGACCCACCTGGAGCCGCTCGCGGAGGAGGGGCCTGGAGAGCGCCTCGACGACCTCGACACGGAGGCCGACCGCGCTACCGTCGAGCGCATCGTCAAGCGCGTGATCGGCGCTGTGCCGCGGGAGCTGCGGTTCATGCGCACCATCGAGGGACGTGTCCTCTTCCTCACGCTCGGGCTCGAGCCTGGCCTCCCGCTCGCCGAGGCGCACGCGCGGGCGAGCGCGGTCGAGGAGCAGATTCGCGGCGAGGTGGACGTCGTCGACGTGATCGTCCACACCGAGCCGTAGAGCCGCGCTGTGAGCGGGCCGCGGCCTCGGTGGCCCGGCTCACTCGGACGAGTCATGGATCTTGCCGGGGCCGGGCCGATCACTCAACCATCGTCGGAATGGATTCCGGCGCAGGGCAGTCGCGGGCAACCGCTGCTGAGAACCGACGTCTCTTCAAGGAGGAAGAGTGTCTCTTCGTATTCAGAACAACATCGAGGCGTTCAACGCCCATCGCCAGCTGACCCATACGTCTGTCATGCAGTCCAAGGCGATGGAGAAGCTCTCCTCGGGCTATCGCATC
>JANXXF010000365.1 GCA_025350775.1 Actinomycetes bacterium | reverse complement strand
GCGCTGCGGTAGCGTTGCACCGTCGCCGTTGCTTGCCGCGGATCCGCCCGACCCCTCCAGTACCGCCACGGCCGCCACGGCGGCCGACCTCGACATCCGGCTCGTCGGCGTCCACAAGCACTACGGCGACGTGGTCGCCGTCGACGGCGTCGACCTGGAGGTGCGCCGCGGCGAGTTCTTCTCGCTGCTCGGCCCGTCGGGCTCCGGCAAGACGACGACGCTGCGCATGATCGCCGGCTTCGAGCTGCCCGACCGCGGCCGCGTCGAGCTCGCCGGCGAGGACGTCACGCGCACGCCCCCGTACGCGCGCGACGTCAACACGGTGTTCCAGGACTACGCCCTCTTCCCGCACATGACGGTGCTCGAGAACGTCGAGTACGGGCTGCGCGTGAAGGGCGTCGGCAAGGCGGAGCGGCGGCAGCGGGCCGAGGCCGCGCTCGAGCTGGTGCGGCTCCCCGGCTACGGCGGGCGCAAGCCGGTGCAGCTCTCCGGGGGCCAGCGCCAGCGGGTCGCGCTCGCTCGCGCCATCGTCAACCGCCCGCGCGTGCTGCTGCTCGACGAGCCGCTCGGCGCGCTCGACCTCAAGCTGCGCCAGGAGATGCAGATCGAGCTGAAGCGCATCCAGCGCGACGTCGGCATCACCTTTCTGTACGTCACGCACGACCAGGAGGAGGCGCTGACGATGAGCGACCGCCTGGCCGTGTTCAACGAGGGCCGGATCGAGCAGCTCGGCACCCCCGAGGCGGTGTACGAGCGGCCGCTCACCGAGTTCGTCGCCGGGTTCGTGGGGACGTCGAACGTGCTCGAGCGCGAGGGTCGTCGGGTCACGATCCGCCCCGAGAAGATCCACCTGCTCGCCGAGTCCGCAGCCGCGCCCGCAGGCCTCGAGGCGCAGCCTGGCCGCATCGAGGAGGTGCTGTACGCGGGCATGATCACCCGCTACCGCATCGCCCTGGACGGCGGCGGCGAGCTGCTCGTCGTCCGTCAGAACCTCGAGCGCGAGGGCGCCCACGGCGACGACGCGCGCGGCACCCGCGTGCAGCTCGCCTGGCGTCCCGAGCACGTGCTGGCGATCGCGGGCGCTGCTGGGCTGCCCGCTGCCGCGCCCCCCGCTGCGGCGCCCGCTCCTTTCACGAGCACCACCGCTCCACCAACCGAGGAGGAAGTCTGATGCGCAACCGCCGTTTGCTGGCGGCTCTCGCCGTGTGCCTGGTCGCCCTGGCGATCCCGGCCGCCGGCAGCTCGAAGTCGACCGGCCTGCCCACGGCGATCGGCGCCGGCGAGGGCTCGCTCAATCTCGTCGCTTGGGAGGGCTACGCCGAGGACCAGTGGGTCAAGCCGTTCACCGCAGCTACGAGCTGCAAGGTCAACCGCAAGTACGCCGGCTCGTCCGACGAGATGGTCTCGCTGATGCGCTCCGGCGGCGGCAGCCAGTACGACCTCGTCTCGGCCTCCGGCGACGCTAGCCTGCGCCTGATCTATGGCAAGAACGTGCAGGCCGTGAACCCCGCCCTGATCCCCGACTTCAAGAACTTCATCGAGCCGCTGAAGTCGCCGCCGCACAACACCATCAAGGGCGTGCACTACGGGATCTCGCTGCAGTGGGGACCGAACACGCTGCTCTACAACAGCGCCAAGGTGAAGCCTGCCCCGACGAGCTGGGCCGTGCTCTACGACGCGAGGAACAAGGGCAAGATCACGGTGCCGGACAACCCGATCCAGATCGCCGACGCCGCCCTCTACCTGATGGCGACGCAGAAGTCGCTCGGCATCACCGACCCGTACGAGCTGAACGCTGCGCAGTTCAAGGCGGCCGTCGCCCTGCTCAAAAAGCAGAAGCCGCTGGTCAAGAAGTACTGGGCGCTCGCCTCCGACGAGATCGACCTGTTCAAGAACGGCGATGCCACCCTCGGCGCCTCGTGGCCGTACCAGACGAACACGCTGAAGGCCGCGAAGGTACCGGTCGTCGACCTGATCCCGGTCGAGGGCGCAACCGGCTGGGCCGACACCTGGATGCTGTCGGCGAAGTCGAAGCACCCGAACTGCGCCTACAAGTGGATGGCGTGGGTCTCGACGCCGAAGGTGCAGGCGCAGCAGGCCGTGTTCTTCGGCGAGACGCCGGCCAACACGCTCGCCTGCAAGGAGATGGAGAAGATCGCGAAGGGCTCGTGCGCCCAGTACCACGCCGATGCGCCCGTCTCGTACTTCAACCAGATCAAGTTCTGGAAGACGCCGGTCGCCGACTGCGGCAACGGCAAGCAGGACTGCAAGGACTACAGCGCGTGGCAGCAGGCCTGGACCGAGGTCAAGGGGTAACGCTGCTCCCTTGACCGTCCCGGCTCCCGACTCACCTGCGGCGGGCCGTCCCCTCGGGGCGGCCCGCCGTTCGCTCTCCGCCGCCTTCTGGCGGCGGCCCTGGGCGCGCGCCCTGTTCATGCTCGCGCCCCCGGTCGTCTGGCTCGGCGTCCTCTACCTGGCCGCGCTCGTCCTGCTCTTCGTCGCGGCGTTCTGGAAGGTCGACTCGTTCACCGGCGATCTTCAGCACGTCTGGAACGTCGACAACTTCACTCACATCTTCCAGAGCTCGACGTACCGGGCAATCGCGTTGCGCACGATCGGCATCGCCGCCGCCGTGACGATCACCGATGCGCTGATAGCACTCCCGTTCGCGTACTTCATGGCACGTATCGCCGGGCCGCGCACCCGTGCCATGCTCTTCGTCGCAGTGATGGTGCCGCTCTGGTCGAGCTATCTCGTCCGGGTGTACGCCTGGCGGCTGATCCTCGCCCATGACGGCGCGCTCAACTGGGCCTTGCACGGGATCGGGCTGCCGTCGGTCTCGGTCTCGTACTCGAACTGGGCGATGTGGATCGTCTTCTCGTACATCTGGCTGCCGTTCATGATCCTGCCCGTCTACACCGCGATCGAGCGCATCCCCGACTCGCTGCTGGAGGCCTCGCGCGACCTCGGCGCCCGCGGCGCGCGCACGACGCGCAAGGTGGTGCTGCCGCTCGCGCTGCCGGGCGTCGTCGCCGGCTCGATCTTCACCTTCTCGCTGACGCTCGGCGACTACATCACGCCGAAGCTCGTCGGCGGCACCGGCTCGCAGTTCATCGGCAACGTCGTCTACGACTCGGTGGGTGTGGCCAACAACATCCCCTTCGCCGCCGCCTACGCGACGGTGCCGCTTGTCGTGATGGCCGCTTACCTGCTGCTGGCCCGCCGCAGCGGAGCGTTCGAGGCCCTGTGACCGAGACGCGCGCCACCCGTCTCGCGCTCGGCCTCTGGACGGTGCTCGTCCTGCTCTTTCTGTTCGTCCCGATCGCGATCATCGTCGTCTACGCGTTCAACAGCTCGAACATCCAGAGCTGGCCGATCGCCGGCTGGACGACGCACTGGTTCGGCTCGGCGTGGCGCAACCAGGAGATCCGCGACGCGTTCTGGCTGTCGATCCGCGCCGGCCTGATCGCCACTGGCATCGCGCTGCTGCTGGGCACGCTGGCGTCGTTCGCCGTACACCGCTTCCGCTTCTTCGGCCGCGAGGCGATCTCGTTCATCGTCGTGCTGCCAATCGCGCTGCCGGGGATCATCACCGGGATGGCGTTCAACTCGCTGTTCGTGTTCGGCGGCATCAACTTCTCGCTCTGGACGATCGTGATCGGGCACGCCACGTTCTGCATCGTGATCGTCTACAACAACGTGATCGCGCGGCTGCGGCGCACGCAGACCTCGCTCGTCGAGGCGTCGATGGACCTTGGCGCCGACGGCCTGCAGACGTTTCGCCACGTGACGCTGCCGGTGGTCTCGACGGCGCTCGTCGCGGGCGGTTTGCTCGCCTTCGCACTGTCGTTCGACGAGGTGATCGTGACGACGTTCACGGCCGGCGCGCAGAACACGCTACCGCTCTGGATCTTCGGCTCGATCCGCCTCGGCCAGCACCTGCCCGAGGTCAACGTCGTGGTCGTCGCGGTGATCGTGCTGACGCTGATCCCGGTGATCGTGGCGCAGCGGCTGACGCGTGACACGGGCGTGCTCAAGCGGCGCTAGGCTGAGAGCAGCGACCAGGAAACGGCAACGAGGAGGGCTCACGCTCATGGAGATCAGGAAGATCGTCATCGCGACCGACGGGTCGCCGGCCAGTGCGGCCGCACTCGATTTCGGGCTTGAGCTGGCGCTCGACCGCGGCGCCGAGGCCGTCGTGCTGCATGTCGTCAGCACGCACGAGGCGCACAAGCTGTTCAGCCCTGACCGCACCGAGCCGCCGACGCAGGAGGAGCTCGTCGCCGCCTCGGAGGCACTGGCCCAGGGCGCCCGCTTCGCGAAGGGCCACAACACGACTGCGATGCTCGAGCTGGTCGTCGCCGACGGCACGCAGGAGACCGCGGACGCGATCCTCGGCGTCGCCGCCGGCAGGGACGCCGACCTGATCGTGATGGGCACGCGCGGGCAGGGCCCGCTGGCCACCGCCGTCATCGGCAGCGTCTCGAATGCGGTGCTGCGCGCCGCCACGACGACCGTCATCGTGATGCGCGAGCCTGAGGCCTGAGCGTGAGTACGACCCATCAGAATCATGTGGGTGGGGCATGGGTGGACGCCGTCGCGGGCGGCACCCAGGAGGTGTTGAACCCGGCGACCGGCGAGGTGATCGCCGTCGTCCCGGCGGGCACGCAGAAGGACGTCGACCGTGCTGTCGCCGCTGCGAAGGAGGCGTTCGTCGGGTTCCGCGACACGACGCCGGGCGAGCGCGCCGCCATGCTGCTCGCCATCGCCGACGCGCTCGAGGCCAACGCCGACGAGCTGGCCGCCCTGGAGTCGCAGAACGTCGGCAAGCCGCTCGGCGCCGCCCGCGACGAGATCCCGGTGTGCGCCGACAACCTCCGCTTCTTCGCAGGGGCGGCGCGCCTGCTCGAGGGCAAGTCCGCGGGCGAGTACATGCGCGGCTACACGTCGATGATCCGCCGCGAGCCGCTCGGCGTGGTCGGGCAGATCGCACCGTGGAACTACCCGCTGCTGATGGCCGTGTGGAAGATCGGGCCGGCGCTCGCCGCCGGCAACACGATCGTGCTCAAGCCGTCCGAGCAGACGCCGCTGACGGCGCTGCGCCTGGCCGCGCTGGCCGCCGACATCTTGCCGCCCGGCGTGCTCAACGTGATCACCGGCGACGGCGAGCCCGTCGGGGCGGGCATCGTCCGCCATCCCGACGTCCGCATGGTGTCGCTCACCGGCGACGTCGCCACCGGCCGCGAGGTGGCGAAGGCTGCCTCCGCCACGCTCAAGCGCGTCCACCTGGAGCTGGGCGGCAAGGCGCCCGTCGTCGTCTTCGACGACGCCGACCCGGTGCAGGTCGCGCAGGCGATCCGCGTCGGCGGCTACTGGAACGCCGGCCAGGACTGCACCGCGGCCTCGCGCGTCATCGCCGGCCCGAAGATCTACGAGCGGCTGCTGGCCGAGCTCGTGCCCGCCGTCGAGTCGCTCAACGTGGGCGACCCGGCGAAGAGCGCGAAGGTCGAGATGGGCCCTGTGATCTCGCAGGCGCAGCAGGAGCGCGTGCTCGGCTTTCTCGACCGTGCCACGGCGAAGCAGGCGGAGGTGCTGACCGGTGGCGGCCGCAAGGGCCGCAAGGGCTTCTTCGTGCAGCCGACCGTCGTCACCGGCGTGCGCCAGGACGCCGAGATCGTGCAGCGCGAGGTGTTCGGGCCGGTCGTCACCGTGCAGCGCTTCAAGGACGAGGCGCAGGCGCTGGCCTGGGCCAACGGCGTCCCCTACGGCCTCGCCGCCTCGGTATTCACGCGTGACGTCGGCCGGGCGCTGCGGATGGCGCGGGCGCTCGAGTTCGGCACCGTGTGGATCAACGACCACATCCCGCTCGTCTCGGAGATGCCGCACGGCGGCTACAAGGGCTCCGGCTACGGCAAGGACCTGTCGATGTACTCGCTCGAGGACTACACGCAGATCAAGCACGTGATGGCGCGGCTGGACTGAGCGGCGGGCGGGCGGCGCCGGGGGCCGGGGGCTGGGGCCGGGGCCGGGGCCAGGGCCAGGGCCGATCGCTCTCCGGGCACTGTCGGCGAACTTACCCTCCAGGCGCCGCTGGACGGTA
>JANXXF010000354.1 GCA_025350775.1 Actinomycetes bacterium | reverse complement strand
AGCCTGGATCTACCGTTTTTCGTGATCGCGGGGCGCTCGTCCGGGCTGTCAGGACGCGCTGGGGCCGTACGGGGCGGGCCGGTGGCCCGTTGCGGAGGCTCCAGCGTGGAGCGCACCGGCCGGGTGCAGGCCCCGCCGCCGTAGGCGGGAGGGCCGAAACCCCGCCGGGGAGCGGCCCGGCAGTCTGGACGAGCCGCAACGCCCGCGAAAAACGGTGGATCCAGGCTCAGTCGAGGTCGGCCTGCTCCGCGTATTCGAGCTGATACGTCCGCTTCGCGCCGCCGCGGAACGTGACGGTGAGCCGCGTCTTGCCACCGACAGCCGGCGCCGGCCTGACCAGCACGTTGAGGAACAGCTCGGCGCCCGTCGCGAGCCCGACCTTCGCGCAGCTGACGGTCGAGCGGCCGCTGATCGTGCACGCCCGCCTGGCCGTCGACAGCAGCACGTGCTGCGTCGGCTTCCCGTAGACGCGCCCACCCGGGACCGCCAGCTGCACGGCGTCGACGGGCGCCTGGCAGATCAGGGTGAGCTGGGCGCCACTCGCGCGGTAGTGGTCTTGAGCGGCCTGGGCGATGCAGTCGGGGGCGGCCGCGGCGCGCGCGTGCGCGGCCGGGACGCCGAGGACGAGCCCGGCCGCCAGGGCCAGTGGAAGTACGCGCGTGGTCATGCGTCGATCGTATCGCCGGGTCAACGCACGAGTAGAGTGGCGGCCATGGCCGAGCCCCTGACGCGGAAGCGTTTCGTCCAGCGCTCCGGGATCGCCGCCCTCGCTACCTTCGGCCTCTACGGGCTGCTCGATACCGTCGCCACCGCCCCGGCGCGCGCGGCCGTCGCGGGCCGAGCGCTGCCGCCGGAGCAGCACCTCATGCGCGGGCTCGGCGTCATCTCGGACAACGGCGTCAAGGTCGTGATGCCGCCGCTGCACCACCAGATCGTGACCGCCCGGCTCACCTCCGGAGCGAGCAGAGCGCAGCTCCTCCCGGCGCGCCAGGCCCTTGAGGACGCGCTGCGCGCGATCGAGCGCGAGCTGCCGCCGACACCGAGCGGGCTCGGCCTCAGCGTCGGCTGGGGGCTGCCGTACTTCCGCCGGCTGATCCCACAGCTGGCGGACGGGCGGCGGTTCCCCGACTACCTGCCACGCGACCGCCACGCCTCGAAGGTGGCGAACCGGCCCGTGCCCGCGCTGCTCGAGTCCGTGCGCTTCGCGAGCGACCCGCCGGAGACCGTGCTCGAGCGCAACGACCTCGTCTTCGTCCTGCAGAGCGACTCCCAGCAGCATATCGCCGAGGCCGCCACGGCCCTCTTCGGCAAGCTCCACGGCCTCGTCCAGCTCACGAGCATCCGCAAGGGCTTCGTCGGCGGCGGCTACACCGGCCAGCGCAGCCTGCCGAAGGCGATGGCGATGAGCGCCGGCATCGCGGGCGCCCAGCTCATCCCCGAGACGGCGCAGCTCTTCCTGGGCTTCACCTCGACGCAGAGCGCCGCGCTCGGGCCCGACCGCATCGCCAACTTCGAGACACTGCCAGGGCTCACCGACCAGTGGCCGCACGGCTACTTCCGCAACGGGACGACTCTCACTCTCTCGCACCTCTACGAGGACATCGAGAAGTGGTACACGACCCAGCCGTTCGGCCGGCGCCTGTGGCTGGCGCACGACCTCGACCGCGGCATCCCCGATGCGGACACCCAGACGCTGCCGATGGACGCCCGCCATGTGCAGGCGATCGGCGACCTGAAGCGGCTCGCCGTGGACGGCTCGGACGGCGGCGTCGGCCACAGCGGCGCGATCCAGACCGTGAACCGCCTGCCGGCCGCTCTCCGCGACAACTACGGCGTGCTGCGGCCGCGGGGGACGGCAATCCTCCAGCGGGCCGACTTCAACACGCTCGACAACCCGTTCTACTGGACGTCACAGCTGGGCCTGAGCGCAGGCGACCCGCCACCGGCCGCCGGCCTCCACTTTGCCGCATACTCGCCGACGAGCGACCTCTTCCATCGCATGCGGCGCGCCATGGACGGCCGGCTGGGCGACGGCAGCGAGCTCCCGATCGATGCGCGCTCCGAGCGGATGGGGCTGAACTCGGTGCTGCGGACGACGCACCGGCAGAACTTCCTGGTGCCGCCGCGGCGCCACCGTGCCTTCCCGCTGGTCGAGCTGCTCTAGCCCCTAGCCCGACGGCAGCCGGTAGGCCACGAGCTGCGGCACTGGATCGGCGATCCCCTTTGCGTCGACGGCGCCCGCGCCCAGCAGCAGCGTGTCGCCGGCGATGGCCGGGCACGCGTTGACACCGGCCGGCGCCCGCGTCCGCCAGAGCGTCGCGCCGGTTCGCACCGAGAGCCCGTAGACCCAGCCGTCGTAGGTCGAGGTGAACACCACGTCGCGTGCGACGGCGGCGCAGCCGAAGTTCGGCGAGGCGAAGCGGCGCTGCCAGAGCCGCCGCCCGGTCGTGGCGGCGAGCGCGACGAGTGCCCCGCGCCCCTTCGAGTAGTCCACCCGGTACAGGTTCTCGAAGCCGGTGGCGCCGCCCTGCAGGCAGAGGTCGACGACGGGGACGAAGAGCCGGCCCGCCGCGTACGCGGTCGGGGTCTCGACGCCGCCCAGCAGGCCCGGACACACGCGCACGCGCGCGCGCGGAAGCGGCCCCGTGGCGTTCTCGTGGCGGCCGACCGCCGTGCTCCAGAGCAGCCGCCCGGAACGGCGGTCCCAGGCGTAGACGCGGCCGTTCTTGCTCGGCGCGAGGACGGCGGGGACGGCTCGCCCGGCGATCCTCAGGTCGACGACGACGGGCTCACCCACGTCGTAGTCGCGCACGTCGTGCGGGACGGCCTGATAGGCCCACAGGAGCCGTCCCGAGCGGGCCTCCAGCGCGAGCAGCGAGCTCGTCCAGCGCGCCTTCCCCGCGTAGACCGCGCCGTTGGGGTACGACGCCGTGCCACCGTACGGGTACGGGTTCGAGTTGCCGAAGAAGAGACGGCCGGACGGGTCGACGGCGCCAGGCCACCAGGCGCCGCCGCCGCCGGCTGCCTTCGGCACCGCCCAGGGGTCGACGACGGTCACGTACCGCCAGCGGATTGCGCCCGTCGCGGCATCGAGCCCGTAGAGGGTGCCCTTGCCGTTCGGCGGAAAGCCGAGCGTGCTGGTGAACACGATGCCGCCGGCGACGATCGGCGCCACCTCGATGAACGGCTCGCCCGGGCGGATCAGGCGGCGCGTCCACAGGATACGGCCCGTGCGGGCATCGAGCGCGAACGCGCGCGACGACGTGTTGCCGTACACCCTGCCGCCCACGGCGGCGACACCGTTGGGGCCGCCGTTCACCTCGTGGAAGCGCCGTGCACAACGCCGTGCGCCCGTACGCAGGTCGAGCGCGTAGACGTCGCTGAACAGATCCTGCAGGTAGACGACGCCGCCGGCGACGACGGGGGTCGAGGCGTAGCTGCCCGAGAAGCCGGGGTCGCCGGGAAACGTGAAGCGCCACACCGGCGCGAGCCCCCCCACCGTGCGGGCCGAGATCCCCGTCGCCACGACGGCCCGCGTCCCGGCGACACCCTGCCCTGGCTGCGACCAGCCGTCGGCGGCGGCGGTCGTGACGGCGGCGGTAGCTGCGGCGGCCTTGGCGCCCGGGCCGGGGGTCGCTGCGACGCTCGCGCCGGCGCCGCTCACCGCAACCGTCACGCCGACCGTCAGCGCTCCAAGGACGGCCGCGGCCATGCCGACCGCGCTCTGCCGTCCGTTTCTACCCTGGTACGATCGCATCTCGCCGCCGCCTCTGAAAGGAATCGCTTGATGATACGCAGGGCCCTTATCGTCATCGCCTGTGCAGCAGGGTTCGCGCTCGGCGCGCAAGCTGCTTTCGCGACGACGACGCCCGGCCAGATCTACCCGGTGAAGGTTGTCATCACCGACACCAAGATCACGGTGGCGCACGACAACTACATCCACGGCGCGATCATCCTGTACCGGATCCAGAACCTCGGCACCAAGCCGTACGTCTTCGAGATGTTCGGGACACGCACCGCGGTGATCCCGCCCGGCAAAAAGGACACGCTCCTCACGACCTGGAACTACCAGGGCAAGTTTCTCTACCGGACGCTGATCAAAGGGGCGCCGGCAGGGCCGCAGGGCTACATCCGCATCTGCAAGACCATGAAGCCCTGCTGACCGGCCGGTAGCCGGCGCTACAGCCCCTTCAGCGCCTCACGTCGCGACAGCGGCGACAGCTCGGGGTGCGCCTCAACGAACGCGCGCACCACCGTCGGGTCGGTGCGGGCGTACTGGCGCAGAGCCCAGCCGATGGCCTTGCGCACGAAGAAGTCGGTGCTGCCGGCGTGGAAGGCGCAGGTACGCAGCAGTCGGTCGACGTCGGTGCGGCCGTAGGCCTCCAGCTGGTGGAGCAACGCGATGCGTACCAGCCACAGATCGCTGCTGCGCGAGAGCTGCTGCATGCGCGCGCCCAGCTCCGGGTGGGCCAGCACGAGCGTGCCTGCCGCGTGCGCGAGCGAGTCGACGGTGTCCCACCAGGGCTTCGACACGGCGAGCCGCTCGATCACGGGCAGGAGCCCGGCCGACGCGCGGGGCGCGGCCGCGCGCAGCACATCGCAGGCGGCGTACTGGTACTCGCGCTCGGGCAGGGCCCACAGCGCCCTGGCGAGTGCCGCGGCCTCTGCCTCCGCCTGGGCGCGTTCGAGCTGGTATCCGGCGAACGCCTGGCGCTGCAGCTCGCGCCGCGGGCCGGCGGGGATGCCGTGGAACGGGAAGCGGCCCTTTAGATAGCGGGCCATCGACTCGGCCTGGGCGGGGTCGGCAGCGGCGGCGAAGAGGGACTGGAGCCGGGCAATGGGCGAGTCGGTCACACCCCATCCTCGCACACGCCCTCGCGGGACAGCGTGGGGCGGTGCTGCCGGCCGCCGACCCATGCAGGCCAGCTCGCTATGCGCCGGTGGCAGGACGCACGAGGCGCAGCGCCTCGTCGAGCGAGTAGACGAGCGCTCCGACCCGCCGGCCGCGCTTGTCGACGACGAGGAACTGCGGGTACGTGTCGAAGCCGAGGTGGCGGGCGAGCACGCCGTCGGGGTCGATGAAGACCGTGACCGGCGCGCTGCCGAGGCGGTCACGCACGAACTGGCGCACCTGCGCCGCCTGCGCGTAGCGCGACGCCACCGCAACGATCTGAATCCTGGGATGCTCTCGCGCAAACTGCGCGACCCGGGGCGCCTCGCCCTGGCAGGTCGATCAGAGCGGGTGGAAGGCGAACACGAGCGCCTGGTGCCGCGCGATGAGCTGCGTGAAGCGCTTGACCGCGGGGGAGGTGGCGGTCGGGGCGGTGGCGGCTGCGCTCGCTGCAGTCGCCGCGGCGTCGGCTGCGGCGCGCGCAGGCGCCGACGCAAGGGTGCTGACGAGGCCGGCCAGAGCGGCCGCTGCGAGCAGGCCGGCGACGAGGCGGCGAATGGTGGAGTGCGCCTGCGCCACGTCTGAAGAGTGCCTGCCGGGACGGCCCGCGTCCAGTCGGCGCGCCCGCCGCCGCGCCCGCCGCCGTACGCGCGGCAGCGCGTCCGCGCTGAAACCCGCCACGGACTGCGCTACGGTGCCGCCATGACCGACACCGCCACCCGCCGGTTCCCGCCCCTCGACGCGGCCGCCGTGCGTGCCGCCATCGGCGAGCCGAGCGAGCTCGTCCAGGCCAAGATCCTCAACAGCCTCGACCGTCACTGCCGGTCGTTCATCGAGCGCTCGCCGTTCGTGCTCGTCGCGACGGTCGGCGCCGACGGCGGGGCCGACGTCAGCCCGCGCGGCGACCCGGCCGGGTTCGTGCGTATCGTCGACGACCGGACGCTCGCG
>JANXXF010000328.1 GCA_025350775.1 Actinomycetes bacterium | reverse complement strand
ACACCAGCCGGACTGCCCGCTGGCGAACCTCCGGCGCGTACCTCCGTGAAGTGCTTGACATGACCCCATCCTCTCAAGGACTGAAGCCTGCAACATTCCCGGAGCGGTTCAGATAGACGAGTTTCGACCCACGCGGTGGTGTGGCAGAAGGGCGACGGCCCCGTCGTCCCGGGCCAGTTGCGCCTCGACGGCGACGGCATCCTGCTGTTCGGCTCTATCGCCGGCCGCCCCGAGAAGCATGTGCTGCCCTACCGCTCGCTCGGAGCCGTGCGGCTCGGCCACACGCCGGACGAGCGTCTTACCGGCCGCCCGAGCCTGCTCGTCGAGCTGCGGACGCTCGAGCGCTTCCTGATCGCCGCGATCGGTGGCTTCGGCGTGCTCACGGAGCTTGCCGAGCAGATCACTGCTGCGATGGCGCTAGCCTGAGCCCTGTGCTCGAGGTTCTCCACGCGCTCCACCTGCTTGCCGCCGCCCTCTGGCTGGGCGGGACCGTCGCGCTGGTGTTCGCCGGGGTGCCGGTCATCCGCACCTTCGAGGGCGCCGAGCGGGCCCGCGCGCTGCGCGAGCTGGGTGAGCGCTGGCGACCCATCGGCTGGGGCTCGCTGCTCGTCCTCGGCGTCACCGGGCTCGCCTACGCCGCCGAGATCGGCGCGTTCAGCCACGACCGCGTCCACAGCTCCTGGGGCGTCGTCTTCTTCGTGAAGGTCGTGCTCGGCTGCCTGCTCGTCCTGACGGCGTTCCTCCACGACTTCGTGCTCGGCCCGCGGCTCGCACGGCAGGTGCGCGCCGGCCAGCCGCAGACGCTGCGCTCGCCCCTGGTGTGGGTCGGCTGGGGCAGCGTCGCGCTCGGGTTCACGGTGCCGACGCTCGGTGTCGTGCTCTCGCACTTCTGACCTCCGGTCGCCAGCCGGCCCGGGCATTCGCGCACCGTCGGCCCCGTGTGGCGATAATGGCGGCACGATGAACTACGCGATTCACGGAACCCCGACGTCAGTGACTCACGAGCGCTTCGGCGAGCTGCTCGCGGAGGCCCTCGATCGCCGGGGCTTCACCCGTGTCGGCGAGCCCGCTGCGGCCGACTTCGTCATCAACCTGGTCGACGAGGAGAACCCGAAGCCCTTCCGTCGCGCCTCCAAGGGCACGTTCTCGGCCGGTATCGTCGAGCGTGCCGTCGTCCCCGCCGACCGGCTCAAGGCGAGCTACCCGCTCCTGGTGCGGTCGCTCTCGAACATCGCGCTGTCGTACACGCCGGGCGAGGCCGTCTGGTTCACGACGATGGAGCGCGGCGACTACTCGGAGCTAGCCAACGGCGACGAGGCCGATCTCGCCCGCCGCGTCGTCGAACGCCTGATGCCGCTGGCCGAGGCCCGCCTTGTCATCGACAACGAGTTCCTCCCCGACCTCGAGCCCGAGCTGTGGGACGGCGACGAGGTGACGGAGGAGATCATCGCTGCGGGCGCCCGCATGGGCGACCTCGACCTGCTGCCGGCGCCGTTCCCGATCGAGGAGCTGCTCAACGAGCGCGACCTGCGCCATGTGAAGCTGCTGTACGGCATCGGCGGCCTCTCGTACGGCAACCTCTCGCAGCGTAAGGACGAGACGCGCTTCTGGATGAGCGCGAGCGGCGTCGACAAGTCGAAGCTCGAGATCCCCGGTCGCGACATCCTGCTCGTCACCGGCTACGACAGCGCCAACAAGCGGATGATCCTGAGCGTGCCGCCGCTGGTCGAGCCGCGCCGCGTCTCGGTCGACGCGATCGAGCACTGGATGATCTACCAGGCGCATCCCGACGTCGGCGCGATCCTCCACGTCCACGCGTGGATGGAGGGGATCCAGGCGACGCAGATCAACTTCCCCTGCGGCAGCGAGGAGCTGGCCGTCAGTGTCGCCGAGCTGATCGCGAAGGAGCCCGACCCGGCGAACGCCGCGATCGGCCTGCGCAACCATGGCATCACGGTCACCGGCCCGAGCCTGCTGACGATCCTCGACCGGATCGAGCCGCTCGTGCTGCGCCAGATCCCGATGATCTAGGGGCAGTCGGTGGCGCCCCGGCGGGCGGGCGAGAATTCTTGTTGCGTGTGTGGTACGTTTCGCCGGCCGGGTGACGGTTGGGGCCCGGCGAGTCGTCGCCCGGGGACACGGGGGAGAGGGTTAGAGATGCGCGTGGAGCGTCCTCTGAGGCCGGCATTCGCCGTCGCGATGGTTTGTGTGACGGTTTGTGCGGCCGGAGGTCTCGCGGGTGGAGCGTCCGCCGCGTCCAGCGGACGAGCCGCCCCGACGTCGGTCCCGGGCTGGGCGTTCCTGGCGCCCGACGCGCCGGTCGACGGCGGCTCGGTGCGGCTCCTGACGCCCGGGGGCCGCGACCTCAGCGTCCGTGCCGGCACCACCGGCTCGCGGGGGACGTTCTTCGTCTACGCGAAGCGGTCGCTGCCGCAGCGCTTCCTCATCGAGGTCACGGGCGGCACGGTCAACGGGCTGCCGTTCCGGGAGCGGCTGCTGCGCCTCGTCACCCGCTACTCGGGGACGAAGGTCGTGCACGTCAACCCGGCCACGACCTTCGCCGCGGCGTACGCGACCGCCCACGCGGAGCTTCCGTACAAGGAGGCGGTCGCCAAAGTCAAGCGGTACCTTGGAATCCCGGTCAACGCGTCGCTCGGCGAGTCGATGCGCCTCTCCATCAAGGCCTTCGACGGCGTCGAGTTCGTGCGCATCGCGGCCACGCGCGGCGGCCTCGCGCCCTTCATGAAGGCGCTCGTCAAGGAGATCGACACGAGGCGGAACGCCTCCCGCTCGTTCAGGGGCACGCGGCACCCGCAGCTGCACACCACCGCCGCGCGCACCCTCGCCGACCCGCCCAGCTTCGGCACCGGCGTCGCCACCGGCGTGCTCAGCGGGATCGGAGCCGGTATCGGCAAGGCGCTGATCGGCGACGCGCTCACGGCCGCAGGCGCCGGCAAGGTGTCGGACTTCCTGGGCCTCTCCAGCAATGGCACCACCGACTCCCTGAACGCCATCTCGGGCGAGCTTGCGAACATCACGACCCAGCTGGGGGCGATCAACACTGCGATCTCGAACCTCAGCACCAACCTCACGAGCATCGGCAACGCGATCTCGGCCGAGCTCACGCAGGGCAACCTGAGCGCGATGGTGACCACGATCAACAACGGGATTCCCGGGATCGCCTCCATCGGCGACCCGAGCAGCGACATCATCCTGCAGGATCTCGGGCTGCTGGTGACCGCCGAGCAGGACGTCGTGACTGCGATCCAGCAGGACACGACCGGCGGCGCGCTCGCCGATCCGGCCGGACCGGAGCACTTCTTCTGCAACGCTCCCGCCAACCTGGACGCTGCCACGAAGCAGGTCTGGGCCAAGTCCTGCGGCGTCCTCAGCGGAGCCGTCGCCGACGCGCCGCCGGAAGGCACGACGAACATCCTCAACTGGTGCAGCGGTGCAGACGCCCCCACGGGCGGCAACGCCCTGCTGATGTGCGAGATCCTGACGCGCAGCGCCCAGTACGCGGTGACGGGCGCGAGCAACGCCGCGGCGACGCTCAACAGCGACCTCGTGGGCTCGAGCGGCGGCGACGGCCTGGTCGTCACCTACGCCAAGGCGAGGTTCGCCAGCCTCAAGGCCGGGCTCGGCTTCCTCACGCCGTCGAACTACTCGCTGCCGATGGCCACGTTCGCAGCGCAGTGGAGCACGCGCCTCAGCCTGCTCGGCCTCTACGTCTCGCTCTACGACGCCATCCAGGCCGGCGGCGTCGCCGGCACCTGCACCATCGGCGGCGTCTCGTCGCCGACGCGCGCCCAGTGTGACGTCGCCAACGCGAACACCTGGGCCACCAACGTGCAGGCAACCGTCAAGCCGGCGATCCCGGTCAATATGGCGATCCGCACCTCAGATCTGCGGGCGTGGGCGCTCGTCTCGCAGACGCAGACGACCCAGTGCAACTCGAGCTCCAACGGCTTCGACCCCGGTGACGGGGCCTGGCTGTGGGGGATCTCGAGCCTCCTCGGCGGCCAACTGACCCAGAACGCAGGCAGCACGCTACGACCGGCCGGCATCCCGGACTGCTCGGCGATGTACGACAACATCTCGATCTCGAACGGGACGAGCGCCGACACCGACTGGGCCAAGCCCAACACCGCCGAGCTGCAGGCGCTGTTCAGCGGCCAGCCCAACCCGGGCGCCTGGCTGGCGTCGAGCCTCGGCATGGCCGACCTCACCTCGTACCAGACCAACCCGCCCGCCGCGTCCACCGACGCGGAGCTGACGGCCTTCGTCAGCGGCTCGACCTTCAGGAACGTGTGCCAGATCCTCGGCGCCGACTGCCCGACCTATCCGGCGACGTCCACGGGGACGAGCTACGGCGTCTGGACGAGCGACTGCTCGGCGCAGGCCTCGTCGATCGGCTACACGATCAGCCAGTCCACGCCCGCCCAGCTCACGACCGTGTCGGACACGTACTACGTGGCCGGAGCGTACGACCCGACGAGCGGCTATTACTTCTACCCCGACCAGCCCGAGCTGCGGGGCATGCAGGTGAGTGGTCTCTGGTGCACCTACATCGACCTCTCGGACGGGACGGCAAAGGGTCAGTGCGTCCTCGCCACGAACGTCCCCTGCTCCGTCCCGGTCATCAAGAAGTCCTCGACCTTCTACTCGACAGGGCCGCTCGACTTCGGCCACGAGAACGCGCTGCTCGCCTACCGCTACCCGCCCGCCGGGGAGTACTGGTACAGCCCCTGAGCTCGCGCCACGTCCCGAAGCCGGGTTCGAATCGGGTGGCCCGGCGCGTGCGGCGCTTGTACCGAACTCTGTACCCGACTCAGATGATCTGAGGTGACCGGAGAGGACGCCGCCCCGCTTGATCTGACGGGGCGGCGTCCCTCCTGCCGTGCTTTGCGGAACCCGATGATCTAGGGGCGGGAGCGCCAATATCCGAGAAGGGGCTTCGGAGGGTACGTCCTGTGAGGTAACCGAACGGTTGCGGTCGCCGTTCTTGCGATCTATGCCCCCGGCCCGTGTGGCACTGTGAGAGGCGTGGATGTCGAAGCTTTCCTGGAGCGCACGGAGGCTCGCAGGCTTGCCGTAGCGCAGGGACTCGATCCGGGCACTCGGGCTGGGCTCGGTCAGTACTTCACGCCCGCGCCAGTCGCCGACTTCCTCGCGTCTCTGCTGCGGCTCCCAACCTCCGGGCCATTCTCTCTGCTCGACCCCGGTGCCGGGGTTGGGTCACTCTCCGCAGCGGTTGTCGCTCGGGTACTACGCGACCGTCCCGATCTCGAACTGACGATCACGGCGTTCGAGATGGACGAAGGGCTCATTCCGCACCTTCGCGCGACGCTTGCGGACGCCGAAACGCTCGCTGCCGCGATGGGCCGTCGCGTGCTTGCGAGCGTGGTGCACGGCGACTTCGTTGAGTGGGCGGCCGAACAATCGATGCTCAACGGGGAGCGTCAATCGGGCTTCGCGGCTTGCATCATGAACCCGCCTTATAGGAAGGTGAACAACGGCGGGCGAGACCGGTTGACGCTGGAGCGTCTGGGCCTCCGCGTGACGAATCTCTATCCGGCCTTCATGGCGCTGGCGGCCGAGCTCTTGGAGCCGCACGGGCAACTCTCCGCGATCACGCCTCGGAGCTTCGCGAACGGCCCCTACTTCGAGCCGTTCCGCCGCTTCTTCCTCGCTCGCATGGGCATCGAGCGTCTTCATGTGTACGAGAAGCGTGGCAAGGTTTTTGCCGATGCCGATGTGCTCCAAGAGAACGTCGTCATGCTGGCCACACGGGGGGCGGCCGGTGCCACGGTGATCCTCTCTTCGGGCGAGGGCTTCGGCGACGTGCCCCGCTGTCGAGAAGTGCCGTATGACGAAGTTGTCCGGCCGGACGATCCGCATCGCTTCGTTCGGATACCGGTCGAGGCCGATGCGACTGAGATCGCAGAGATGATGGCCGCTCTGCCACAAACACTTCTGGGGCTTGGAGTGCAGGTCTCGACGGGCCGGGTGGTCGATTTCCGGTCAGCCGAGCACTTGAGGGACGCACCGGACGGATCGACGGTGCCTCTTATCTACCCTGGGCATCTCGGCGATTTCCGTGTTCCTTGGCCCCCTGCAAGCTCGCGGAAGCCCACTGCGATCGTCCTGAACCAGGAGACGCGGCCACTACTCGTGCCGTCGGGGACGTATGTCTTGGTGAAGCGGTTTACGGCGAAGGAAGAACGCAGACGAGTGGTCGCCGCTGTGCTCGACCCTGCTGATGTCATGGCGTCTTGGTTTGGCATCGAGAACCACCTGAACGTCTTTCATCGGGACGGTCGCGGCATTGAGTCAACTCTGGCGCGGGGGCTGGCTGCCTTTCTAAGCACCACGACGGTAGATCGCTTCGTGCGGCAGTTCAGCGGCCATACCCAGATCAACGCGACGGACCTTCGTCACCTTCGGTACCCGGCAGCCGAGGAGTTGTGGGCCATCGGTCGTGCGGTCGAGTCCGGGGGCTGGCCGACGGACCAGAGGGGGACAGACAACCTCATTGCGGAGCACGTCGAGGCGTGGCCGGCTCAGCCATCGGACGACTTGATCTACGCGGCGGCATCATGAGCATCGAATCGCGGATCGCTGAGGCGCGGGCGTTCCTCGCCGCGTTGAATTTCGATGCCGAGCGTTCCAACGAGCGATCAGCTCTCGTGCTCCTCGCGCTGGCGTCGCTCACGCCAGACCGGTCATGGGCTTCAGCGGAGGCTCAAATCCTTCGCACTGTCGAACTCATGTCGTGGATTAGGGAGCACTACGGTCGGGATTACAAGCCGAACACCCGTGAGACGATTCGCCGTCGTACTCTGCATCAGTTTGTTGATGCAGGGTTCGCGGCGCTCAATCCAGACGATTCGACGCGCCCCGTGAACTCGCCGCGGAACTGCTACCAGCTCACCGGGCCAGCGCGGGTCATGGTTCGCGAGTACGGATCCTACGGATGGGGAGCCTCGCTGGCGGAATACCTCGTGACGTTGCCGGGTTTGGTCGCTCAGTACGAGCGAGCCCGCGAGATTGAACTCGTTCCCGTGACTCTGCCCGACGGATCGGCCGTGGAGCTGACGCCGGGCGGTCAGAACCTCCTGATCAAGGAGATCGTTGAAGGCTTCTGTCCGCGCTGGACCCCTGGCGGGCGCGTGCTCTATATCGGCGATGCGGGTAGAGACGATCCGGTGTTGGATGCCGCCGCCCTCGGTGCGCTGGGTGTCGTACTGAACAAGCACGGGAAGCTGCCCGACCTAATCGTTCACGTGCCGGATCGCAACTGGCTCGTGCTTATCGAGGCGGCTTCGTCACATGGGCCGGTCGACGCAAAGCGATTTGGAGAACTTCGGACGATCTTCGCCGAATCAACTGCCGGTCTCGTATACGTGAGCTGCTTTCCGTCTCGGGCCGAGATGCGCAAGCATCTGACGGATATTGCTTGGGAGACCGAGGTCTGGTGTGCCGACAATGCGACGCATCTCATCCACTTCAACGGTGCGCGATTCCTCGGCCCTTACGAGTAAGTGCAGGCTCCCCCGAGATGCGTTTACGGATCCCGATGATCTAGCGGGCAGGCGGGCAGGCCGACAGAGTGGAGCACAAAGTTTCAAGATAACGGCATTTATCGAAACTTTGAGCTAAACTCGGAGCCGTGAAGGCTGTCGACCGGAAGAAGTGGCTGTTCGAGCAGATCGTCCGGCTGCGCCGTGCCGAGCGCGAGATTCCGCCGAAC
>JANXXF010000304.1 GCA_025350775.1 Actinomycetes bacterium | reverse complement strand
CAGATGACGGCGATGCGCAACGCGTCGAAGTCGGCTGGCGAGGTTATCGACAGCCTGACGCTCGCGATGAACCGCGCACGCCAGTCCGAGATCACGCAGGAGATCCTCGAGGTCGTGGCCGGCGCCGACGCGCTGACCGGCTGACCTGCAATAGGATTCGACCGCTAACCAAACAGCTCCGGCGCCGTCTTACCCTCAGTCGGCGCCTGATGCCGTCGTTTTCGATTCGAGTTCTGTGGCAGCCACCGACAAGACAGCCGATCCTCTGACCCGCGAAGGCGTGAGCGCGGGTGGGCTGCCGCCAACCGAGCATGGCCCTACCGTCACGGCGCGCAGCTACTGGGATCTCGTCTGGCGCCGCTTCCGGCGCGATAAGGGCGCGCTGTGGAGCCTGCTCTTCATTGTCCTGCTGATCCTCGTCGCGTTCATCGGCGCACCGGTCGCTGCGCACTTCCTCGGGCACGGGCCGAACGCACCGCACTTCGGCATGGACACCTTCACGCCGGTCGGGCCGTGGACGTACGTGCCGGGGGTCTCGGGCAAGGACCTCCTGATCCTGGGCGGAGACGACCCGACCCTGCAGCGCGACGAGTTCCTGCGGCTGCTGTATGGCGCGCAGGCGTCCCTCGAGGTGGCGGTCGGCGCAATGGTGATCAGCATGTCGCTGGGCGTTCTGCTCGGCGCGATCGCCGGCTACTTCGGCGGCTGGATCGACTCGATCATCTCGCGCCTCACCGACGTCGTGATGGCCTTCCCGTACCTGCTGTTCGTGATCGCGCTGGCCAGCACGGTCGGCTCGCGCATCGACAACATCACCTTCGGCTTTCTGGGCAACGGCGTCCTGACGCTGATCCTCGTGATCGGACTGTTCGGCTGGTACTACCCCGCGCGCATCGTGCGCGCCCAGGTGCTGTCGCTGCGCGAGAAGGAGTTCATCGAGGCCGCACGCATGGTCGGCGCAAGTGACGCACGCATCATCCGCTCGCATCTGCTGCCACACCTCGTGGCGCCCACGATCGTCTACGGCACCGTGATCGTCGCGCAGTACATCCTCGCCGAGGCGGGCCTCTCGTTCCTCGGCCTTGGCATCAAGCTGCCGACTGCGAGCTGGGGCAACCTGCTCCAGGCCGGTGCGACGTATTACCTCAACCAGCCCCTGCTGATGTTGTGGCCGGGACTGGCAGTGCTGTTTACGACGCTGGCGTTCAACCTGCTCGGCGACGGACTGAGGGATGCCTTCGACCCGCGGTCATCGCGGTGAGCAGCACCACTCGCAGAACGTCGCAGGCGCCAACTTTTCTGGCGGCCGGGCGTCATATGTCGAGAATGCGATATCTCATTTCGATCCTGGCTGCTGCCGGGTCGTACCCTGAAAGGAGTCCGATGCAGAGAAGGCTTTGGCTCTCGATCGTCGCTATCGCGGCGGGTTTGAGCTTGCTCGTGGCCGCCGGTTTCGCCGGTGCTGCGAAAAGTGCCTCCGGAGTTGCCGGGAAGGCGGGAAAGACGGGCGGCACGCTCAACGTGAATCTGTCGGCGACCGACTTCGACTTCCTCGACCCGGCGCTCTCGTACACGTCATGGACGTGGCAGTTCACGTACCTGACCAACCTGAAGCTCCTCAACTATCCCGACAAGCCGCGGCCCGAGGGCTCGCAGCTCGTCGCCGAGGCCTCGGCCCTGCCGACGGTGTCGGCGGACGGCAAGACCTACACGTTCACGATCAAGCCCGGCTTCAAGTTCAACACCGGTGAGGTCGTGACCGCACAGAGCTTCGCGGACGCGATCGACCGCACGCTCAACCCGAAGATGCAGTCGCCGGGCGCCCAGGACGTCTTCCTCGGTGCAGTCGTCGGCTATGCCGACATGGTGGGCGGTAAGTCGACCCACCTCGCCGGCGTCACCGTCAAGGGTGCAGCGCTGACGATCAAGCTGGCGACGGTCGATCCGGCATTCCTCTCCAAGATCTCCCTGCCGTTCTTCGCGGCGATCCCCAAGGGTCTCCCGATCAACGACAAGGGCGAGCGCACGCCGGCCATGGCCGGCCCGTACTACATCAAGAGCTACGAGGTCGGCCGTCAGGCCGTCTTCGAGAAGAACCCGAACTACAAGGGTGGCCGCGTCGCGAACCTCGACCGGATCGTCGTCACGATCAACACCGACCTCGACCAGAGCTTCCTCCAGGTCAAGTCCGGTCAGTCCGACTACGACGCAGGCGGGCTGCCGCCGGCGCAGGTCGCTTCGCTCGCCCCGCTCCTCGGGAAGCAGTTTTTCGTCGATACCCAGCTCGAGGTCGACTACGTCGCTCTCAACACGTCGGCGGGCCGCTTTTTCTCGGATGTCAACGCGCGCAAGGCCGCCAACAACGCGGTCGACCGTCCGGCAATGCTCCGCGCCCGCGGCGCGTTCGCCGGCAAGCGCACCGACCAGCAGTTGCCCCCGGGCATCGCCGGGTTCCGCGACGAGAAGATCTACCCGATCGCGGGCGCCAATGTCGAGAAGGCGAAGTCGTTCTGGAACAAGGGCGGCAAGATCACGATCTACACCGGTAACAAGGGCGCGGCGCTGATCCAGGCCCAGGTGCTGCAGTTCAACTTCAAGCAGATCGGCGTCGACACCGACATCAAGCAGTTCACCTCGGCCGTGCTCTACGCGAAGGCCGGCACCAAGGGTGAGGCGTACGACGCCGCGCTCGTCGGCTGGGGCTCCGACTATCCGGATGCGTCGGACTTCCTGGACGTGCTCCTCAACGGCCAGAACATCCACGACACGAACAACAACAACCTCGCGTACTTCAACGTGCCCGAGGTCAACACCGCGCTGAACAAGGCCGCCGTCCTCGGCGGCGACGCACGGGCAAAGGCCTACGGCAACGTGGACGTCATGATCGCTGCCAAGTACGCACCGTGGGTTGCCTACGACAACCGCAACGAGCGCTCCTTCATCTCGACGCGGATGGATCCGGCCTGCTTCGTCTTCCAGCCCATCTACGCGAAGATGGACCTGGCTGCCGCCTGCCTCAAGTAGAGAGCAGGAGGAAACACTCGGTACTGCAGGAGAGGGGCGCGCAGGCAACGGCGCCCCTCTCCTGTCGCACTCGGCGCATCACCTTGCGCCACCGCCCTGACACGTACGCCCAGCCGCAGCCATGACCCGCTACGTCATCCGTCGAATCCTCTGGGCACTTGTGCTCTTCGTCGTCGTGACGTTTGTCTCGTACGTCATCTTCTTCCTCATCCCTGCCGACCCGGTCAAGCTGTTCGCTGGCCGGCAGGCCACCGCCGAGGACCTGGCGCGCGCTGCCCACTACTACGGGCTCGACCAGCCGTTTTACGTGCAGTACTGGAAGTTCCTGTCACGCCTCGTGGCGAACGGGATCATCGGCAAGCACGCGATGGGGTTCTCGTACGCCAACCGCCAGTGGATCAGCCACGTCATCAAGGACAGGGCGCCCGTCACCGCCTCGCTCGTGTTCGGCGGGGCAGTGTTCTGGATGCTGATCTCCGTGCCGATCGGGATCCTCTCGGCCCTGCGGCCGCGCTCGCTCGCCGACCGCGGCGCCACCATCTTCGTGTTCATCGGGATCTCGGCGCACCCGGTCTTCCTGGCGCTGATCTTCCTCTACATCTTCGGCTACAAGCTTCAGCTCTTTCCGATCGGGAGTTACGCCGACTTCTTCAACCCGCCGGAAGGACAGCCGGGCGGCCCGATCCAGTGGGCGTGGCACATGTTCTTACCGTGGTGCACCTTCGCGATCCTGTTCGCAGCGCTGTACGTGCGCATGATCCGCGCCAGCGTCATCGAGACGATGAGCGAGGACTACGTGCGCACCGCGCGCGCCAAGGGAGCTCCCGAGTGGATCGTGATGCGCTCGCACATCCTGCGTAACGCGTTGCTGCCAATCGTGACGATGCTCGGCATGGACATCGCGCTGGGCATGGGCGGAGCCGTGTTCACCGAATCGGTGTACAGCCTGCCGGGCCTCGGCCAGGCCGTGGTGCAGAGCCTCGAGACGTTCGACCTGCCGGTGACGATGGGAGTCGTCGTGTTCGCGACGACCGCCGTCCTCATCGTCAACCTGATCGTGGACATCCTGTACGCGTTCATCGACCCCCGGATCAAGCTGGCCTAGGAGCGACAATGGCCCTTCTCGACGTCAAGGACCTGCGCACGACCTTCCGTACCGACGACGGGCTGGTGAAGGCCGTCGAGGGCGTCAGCTTCTCGGTCGAGCCGGGCCAGACGCTGGGCATCGTCGGCGAGTCGGGCTCCGGCAAGAGCGTCACGTGCCTGACGATCATGGGGCTCAACGACCGGCGCTCGGCGGTGACGACGGGCGAGGCGTTCTTCAAGGGCGACGACCTGCTGACGATGCCGTCGAGCAAGCTGCGCTCGATCCGCGGCAACGAGATCGCCATGATCTTCCAGGACCCGATGACGTCGCTGAACCCGGTGCACACGATCGGCTGGCAGCTCGTCGAGGCGGTGCACCTGCACCAGGACGTCTCCCGCTCGCAGGCACGGGCCAGCGCCCTCGATGTGCTGAAGGCGGTCGGCATTCCGCGCGCCGACCAGCGCATCGACGACTACCCGCACCAGTTCTCGGGCGGCATGCGCCAGCGCGTGATGATCGCGATGGCGCTCATCAACAACCCCGACTTGCTGCTCGCCGACGAGCCGACCAATGCTCTCGACGTCAAGCCCCAGGCGCAGATCCTCAAGCTGATGGGCACGCTGCAGAAGGAGTTCGGCAGCGCGATCGTGCTGATCACACACGATCTCGGCGTCGTCGCCGAGATCGCCGACGACGTCGTCGTGATGTACGGCGCGCAGGTCGTCGAGCGCGCCACCGTCAACGAGCTCTTCGCCCGCCCCAGCATGCCGTACACCTGGGGCCTGCTCGGCTCGCTGCCGCGCATCGACCACGACGTCGAGCGGCTCGCTCAGATCCCCGGCTCGCCGCCGTCGCTGCTGAACCCGCCGACGGGCTGCCGCTTCCATCCTCGCTGTAAGTACGCGATGAGCATCTGCCAATCCGTCATGCCGGAGCTGCTGGCCGCCGGCGGCAGCGCAACCCATCTCAGTCGCTGTCACCTCGATCAGGCGACACGTGATGCCGAGATCAAGAAGCTCGAGTCCGGCCACTTCGCGGAGGTGACGTGATGTCAGACGATCTCCTCGTCGTCGAAGGCCTGAAGAAGCACTTCCCGGTCACGCGGGGGATTGTCTTCCAGCGCCAGGTCGCCGCCGTCAAGGCTGTCGACGGCGTCTCCTTCACCGTCAAGCGCGGCGAGACGCTGGGGGTCGTCGGTGAGTCGGGCTGCGGGAAGTCGACGATGGCGCGCTGCATCATGCGCCTGATCGAGCCCACGGCGGGCCGGGTCGAGTTCGAGGGCCGCGAGATCACCGGGCTCTCGCGGCACGACCTGCGGCCGCTGCGGCGCGAGATGATGATGGTGCTCCAGGATCCGTACGCCTCGCTCAACCCGCGCAAGCGGGTCGGCTCGATCGTCGGCGAGGCGCTCGAGGTGCACCGCCTCGGCACGGCCGCCGAGATCAAGAAGCGCGTCCAGGAGCTGCTCGACATCGTCGGCCTCAACCCCGAGCACTACAACCGCTTCCCACACGAGTTCTCGGGTGGTCAGCGCCAGCGCATCGGCGTGGCCCGAGCCCTTGCCGTGAATCCGAAGCTGATCGTGTGCGACGAGCCCGTTTCGGCACTCGATGTCTCGGTGCAGGCCCAGATCCTCAACCTGCTCAAGGATCTCCAACAGGAGTTCGGGCTCACCTACATCTTCATCGCGCACGACCTCAACGTCGTCCGCCACATCTCGGATCGCGTCATGGTGATGTACCTCGGCCACGCCGTCGAGCTCGCCGGCAAGGAGACGCTCTACCACCATCCGCTGCATCCGTACACGGGCGCGCTGCTGTCGGCCGTGCCGGTGCCGAACCCGGAGGCCGCCCGCAGCCGGCAGCAGATCCTGCTGGAGGGCGACGTGCCGAGCCCGATCAACCCGCCGAGCGGCTGCTGGTTCCACACGCGGTGCCCGCGCCACCACCCGGGCGTGTGCGATGTCCTGGAGCCCCAGCTCGCCGCCCGTGCCGTCGGTGGACACGAGGTCGCGTGCCACTATCCGCTCGAGCGCTGGCCGATGTCGGCGGCCGAGCTGGCGGGCAGCCTCCGGCCCGACGCGGCGTAGCGGTCGAAGGCGCTGGCCATGAGCCGTCGCGAGCTCCTCCGCGCGGGCTTCCGGCGCCTGGCCCTGCTGCTCGCGGCGATCGTGGCGGGCACCGCCGTCGCGTCGCTCGCCGTCGGCGTGATCACGGGCGCGCCACTCGCCCGCGCCCTCTCGGTCGGCTTCTACGCGATCGGCTCGTTCGCGCTCGTCGGCGGCTTCTTCGTCGGCAACCGGGGGCCGGCGCGGGGG
>JANXXF010000302.1 GCA_025350775.1 Actinomycetes bacterium | reverse complement strand
GCCTCGAATCCCAAGATTTCCAGGGCAATCAGCTTGGTCTCGCCCTCCTGCTTGTGGTCGACGCGCGCCTTCACGACGAGGATCCGGTCGACCTGGCAGAGCTCGCGGGCGGCGGCGTAGACGGTCGAGAAGACGACGACTTCCATGCCCCCGGTGAAGTCGTCGAGCCGCAGGAACACCATCAGCTCGCCCTTCTTGGTGGTGAGCTGCTTCGTCGTCGAGACGATGCCGGCGACGGTCAGCACCTCGCCGTCGCGGCGGCGCTCGCAGTCGGCCAGGGCGCAGTCGGTCTTGCGACGGAGCTGCTCACGGATCGCGTGCAGCGGGTGCTCGGAGACGTAGAGGCCGAGGGTCTCCTTCTCCAGCCGCAGCAGCTCCTGCTTCTCGTACTCGACGGTGGGGATCACGGGCGTGTGGCGCGGCCGCGACTCCTGACCGCCGTCGCCGGGGAGGTCGAAGATCGACGCCTGGCCGGCAAGCCGGTCGGCCTGCTGCTTCTGCCCCCACGCCGAGGCCGCCTCCAGCGTCTCGACAAGGCCGCGGCGGGTGGCGCGCGTCGAGTCGAAGGCGCCGCACTTGACGAGCGCCTCGAGCACGCGCTTGTTCGAGGCCTGCTGGTCGACCCGCTCGGTGAAGTCGAAGATCGAGCTGAACGGGCCACCCTCGGCACGCGCGTTGATGATCGCGCCGGCCGCGGTCTCGCCGACGCCCTTGACGGCATTGAGGCCGAAGCGGATCTGGCCGTCGACGACGGCGAAGTCGATCTGTGAGCTGTTGACATCGGGCGGCAGCACCTTGATGCCCAGCTCGTCGCAGGCGTTGACGTAGTACGGCACCTTGTCTTTGGTGTTCATCACCGAGGAGATCAGCGCGGCCATGTACTCGCACGGGTAGTTGGCCTTGAGCCAGGCGGTGCGGTAGGCGATGAGCGCGTAGCAGGCGGCGTGGGACTTGTTGAAGGAGTAGTCCTGCGCCTTCTCCATGTCCTCCCACAGCTGCCTGGCGACGCCCGGCGTCACGTTGTTGGCGGCGCAGCCCTCGAGGAACTCGGCCTTGAGCGAGGCCATCAGGGCGTGGATCTTCTTGCCGATCGCCTTGCGCAGGTCGTCCGCCTGCGCGGGCGTGAACCCGGCGAGCTCCTTGGAGATCTGCATGTACTGCTCCTGGTAGATGCAGATCCCGTAGGTCGGCTTGGTGATCGGCTCGAGCCGCGGGTCGGGGAAGGTGACCTGCTCCTGGCCGGCCTTGCGCTTGGCGTAGCCAGGGATGTACGCCATCGGGCCGGGGCGGTAGAGCGCGACGAGCGCGATCAGATCCTCGAACTCGGTGGGCTTGACCTGGCGCAGCGCCTCGCGCATGCCCGACGACTCGAACTGGAAGACGCCGCTCGCGTCGCCACGCGCGAGCATCTCGTAGGTGCGCCGGTCGTCGAGCGGGATCTCCTCGATCGTGAGGCCGTCGCCGATCAGCCTGACGGCGTGGTCGATCACGTCGAGGTTGCGCAGCCCCAGGAAGTCCATCTTGAGCAGGCCGAGCGCCTCGACGTCGTTCATCGGGAACTGCGTGACGACCTCGGCGTCGGGGCCTTTCTGCTGCAGCGGCACGTACTCCATCAGCGGCCGGTCGCCGATAACGACGCCGGCGGCGTGGATGCCGTCCTGGCGGACGAGGCCTTCGAGCGGCTTCGCGAGGTCGACGATCTCCCTGGCGATCGGGTCGTTGTCGACGGCGTTGCGCAGCTCGGAGCCGGGCTTGAGGCACTCGTCGAGCGTCTGGCCGGGGCCTTCCGGGATGAGCTTGGCGATGCGGTCGACGGTGCCGTACGGGATCTCCAGCACACGCCCGGCGTCGCGCACGGCGGCGCGGGCGGCCATCGTGCCGAAGGTGATGATCTGGGCAACCCGGTCGCGGCCGTACTTCTCGGTCACGTAGTTCATGACGCGCTCGCGCCCGGCGACCGAGAAGTCGATGTCGATGTCGGGCATCGACTTGCGGCCGGGGTTGAGGAACCGCTCGAACAGCAGGCCGTAGCGGAGCGGGTCGATGTCGGTGATCTGCAGGCAGTAGGCGACGATCGAGCCGGCTGCCGAGCCGCGGCCCGGGCCGACGCCGACGCCGTCGCGCCTGGCGAACGCGACGAAGTCCCAGACGATCAGGAAGTAGTCGGCGAAGCCCATCTCCTTGATCGTCTTCAGCTCGAACTGGAGGCGGTCGCGCAGCGCGGGCGTGACGGTGCCGTAGCGGCGCTCGAGGCCTCGCTCGCACAGCTCGACGAGGTACTCGAACGCGTCGCGGCCGTCGGGCGTCGGGTATTTCGGCAGCAGGATCCGGTCGAGCTCGATCGTGACGTTGCAACGTTCGGCGATCTCGAGGGTGCGGCGCATCGCGTCGTCGTGGCCGGGGAAGTCGAGCGCCATCTCGGCGGGGCTCTTGAAGTAGAACTGGTCGGTCGAGAACTTCCAGTGGTTCGGGTTCTTCAGCGAGTCACCCGACTGGATGCAGAGCAGCGCCTCGTGCGGGATCGCGTCCTCGTGGCGCAGGTAGTGGACGTCGCCGGTGGCGACGAGCGGCAGCTTCGCGGCGGCAGCAACCTGCACGAGCATCGGGTTGATGCGCGCCTGCACGTCCATGTGGGCGTTCTGCAGCTCGGCATAGACGTTGCCGGGGCCGAAGATCTGGACGAGCCGGTCGAGCTCGGCGTGCGCGTCGTTCGGCCGGTCCTCCTCGAGCGCCTTGCAGACGCGGCCGGAGAGGCAGCCGGAGAGCGCGACGATGCCCTTGCCGTACTGGGCGAGCAGCTCCCAGTCGACGCGCGGCCGCACGTAGTAGCCCTCGAGGTAGGCGAGGCTGGAGAGCCGGATGAGGTTCGCGTAGCCCTCGTTGGTCTCGGCGAGCAGGGTCAGGTGCGCGTTGCCGCGGCTGTGCACGCGACGGTCGTCGGCGACGTAGACCTCGCAGCCGACGATCGGCTTGATGCCCTGCTGCTTGGCCTGCTTGAACAGCTCGATGGTGCCGGCCAGCGAGCCGTGGTCGGTGAGCGTGACCGCCGGCATCTCGTACTCGGCGGCCCGCTGGGCGAGATCGGCAATCCGGCACGCCCCATCGAGGATCGAGTACTCGGAGTGGACGTGCAGGTGGACGAAGTCAGCGGACACGGGGAGGCCATCCTACGGCAGGCCGCGGACGCTTCGGGACGGGGCCGGGTGGGACGCGGAGTCGGGCCTTGCAGACTCGACGCAGGAAGCAGAGAATCGTCCGGATGCAACGCGACGACGACGTGCGCAGCTCGTGTTTTGCATCGCTGGATGTCCTGCAGGCGCGCTGCGGATCGGACATTCCCTGGTCGGCGCTGGCAGAGGGGTTCAACTTCCGCGGTAGGCGAGTGCCCTTTCTCAACCGGGCGTATGGCATCTACCGGGCAGCCGACGCCCAGCGTGGGCCGGCGGCGCTGTCGATCAACAGTTCCTTTTCCCAGAAGCGTTACCAGGATGAGGATACGCTCGAGGGTGTCCGGTACCACTACCAGGACGGGCCGATCGACAACCACTTCAATTCCTGGTTGCGCGCGGCGCACGTGCTTCGTGTTCCCCTCGTCTACTTCATAGGAACGCGACCGGGTCACTACCGCCCCGAGTATCCGGCCTTCATCGACGAGGACGACCCGATCGACCGCCGCGTCCTGATCACGTTCGGGAAGATGCGTGGGCCGTACGACGAGCGCGAGCCAATGCACATCGACGACTTCGACGAGCGGAGATACACGGTCCGCCAGGTCAAACAGCGCGTCCACCAGGCCCAGTTTCGCGGGCTCGTGCTGCCCGCCTACACGGATCGTTGCGCGATCTGCCGACTCAAGGAGACCCGCCTCCTCGACGCCGCGCACATCATCGGTGACACCGAGGAGCGCGGCGAGCCCGTCATCCGCAACGGCGTAAGCCTCTGCACGATCCATCACCGCGCGTACGACCAGGATCTGGTCGCGATCTCTCCGGATTACGAGGTGCATGTGTCGAGGCGCCTGCTGGACGAGGAAGACGGCCCGATGCTCGATCTGCTGAAGGGCTTCCATCGGTCAGGCATCGTCCTTCCGGACAGACCCGGGCAACGGCCCGATCGCGAGCGACTGGCCGTGAGGTTCGAGCGTTTTGCGGAGGCGTCCGCCTAGCCGCTCACCAGATGTTGCCGGCGCCCGGCGTATAGCTCGACGCGACCACGGAGTTGGCGATGAGGGTGTCCACCTTCAGCACGCCCGACGCCTCGACGAGGGCGGCGTTGAAGCGCACCTTCGCCGCGGTGATGTCGATGT
>JANXXF010000287.1 GCA_025350775.1 Actinomycetes bacterium | reverse complement strand
ATGGTGGCGCATGGCCGCTTCACCGCGCCGGAGGCGAAGCAGCGCGCGGTGGGGCTGCTCGGGCGCATGGGGATCAACGCGCCCGAGAGGACCGTCGCCCGCTTCCCGCATGAATTCTCCGGCGGCATGCGGCAGCGCGTGATGATCGCGATGGCGCTGGCCTGCGAGCCGAAGCTGCTGATCGCCGACGAGCCGACGACCGCGCTCGACGTGACGATCCAGGCGCAGATCCTCGACCTGCTGCGCCAGCTCGTCGCCGAGCGGGGCACCGCGCTCATCCTGATCACCCACGACCTGGGCGTGGTCGCCGGCATGTGTGAGCGGGTATGCGTGATGTACGCGGGCACCGTCGTCGAGGAGGCCGCGACGACAGACCTGTTCGCGTCGCCACGGCATCCGTACACGCTGGGGCTGCTGCAGAGCGTGCCGCGGCTCGACACGCCGCGCCGTGCCCCGCTGCGGCCGATCCAGGGGGCGCCGCGCGACATGCTGAGCCCGCCGGCCGCCTGTCCGTTCCAGCCGCGCTGCTACGCCGCCACCGCCGTGTGCGGGCAGTCGCTGCCGCGGCTCGAGGAGGTCGCCCCGGATCACCGGGCGGCGTGCTTCCATCCGGCCGAGCCGGGCGCCTGGCAGGCGCTCAGGGCGGCAGCGCTGTGACGCCGTCCGAGCAGCCGCTCGGATTCTCGCCCGAGCGGCCGCTCGTCCAGGTCGAGGATCTGCGCGTGTGGTTTCCGATCAAGAGCGGGATCCTGCTCGACCGCCATGTGGGCGACGTGCGCGCCGTGGACGGGGTCAGCTTCGAGGTGCGCCGCGGCGAGACGCTCGGCCTGGTGGGCGAGTCGGGCTGCGGGAAGTCGACGGTGGGGAGGGCCCTGCTGCGGCTGGTCGAGCCGACGGCTGGCCGGATCGTGTTCGACGGCATCGATGTGACGGCGCTCGACGAGGGGGACATGCGGCCGCTGCGGAAGCGGATGCAGATGGTGTTTCAGGATCCGTACGCGTCGTTGAACCCGCGGCACAGCATCGGCCGGATCGTCAGCGAGCCGTTGCGCACGCATGGGCTGGCGACGCGGGCGGAGGCGGGCGTGCGCGCGCGCGAGCTGCTGCGCCTGGTGGGGTTGCCCGAGGACGCGGTGACGCGCTACCCGCACGAGTTTTCGGGCGGGCAGCGGCAGCGGATCGGCGTGGCGCGCGCGCTGGCGTTGCGGCCGGACTTCATCGTGGCCGACGAGCCGGTGTCGGCGCTCGACGTGTCCATCCAGGCGCAGATCGTCAACCTGCTCGAGTCGTTGCGCGCCGAGCTGGGGCTGACCTGCCTGTTCATCGCGCACGACCTGGCGGTGGTGCGGCACATCTCCGACCGGATCGCGGTGATGTACCTGGGGTCGATCGTCGAGGTGGCGCCCGCCGACGAGCTGTACGTCGCGCCGTTGCACCCGTACACGCTGTCGCTGCTGTCGGCGGTGCCGATTCCCGATCCCGAGGTCGAGCGGGCGCGCCGGCCGATCCTGTTGCAGGGTGACATCCCGAGCCCGGCCGCGCCGCCGCCCGGTTGCCGCTTCCATACGCGCTGCCCGTTCGTGCAGGAGACCCGCTGCCGCAGCGAGGAGCCGGTGCTGCGTACCGCGGGCGAGGGCCACCAGGTCGCGTGCCACTGGGTCGACGAGATCCAGCGCGGCGAAATACACCTGTAGCGGCGCCCGCTCGCGCAGGAACACTCGTCCGGGTGATGCCTGTGGGCCGGGTGCGGCTAAAGGGCGCCCGAGGGTCGGCCGATATCAATGCCGTGGACGCAGCAGCGCGCAAGGACATCCTCGACCGCTATCAGGGTCATGCCCGGCGGTTCGAGGAAGCGGCGGCGCGCCGCAAGGCGAGCGCGCCGGCAGTGGCGGCTCCGGCTGCGGCCGGCGATCTGATCCCGCTCAACGGGACGAGCCGCCCGCCCGAGGCCGCACCGACCGGCCGCGAGCTCCAAGTTCTCCAACTCATCGCCGATGGCCTCGCGAATCGCGAGATCGGCGGCCGCCTCTTCCTGTCGGAGGAGACGGTCAAGTCGCACGTCCGCCATCTGCTCGCGAAGCTGCACGCACGTTCACGAGCCCACGCCGTGGCCGTTGGCCTCCGGCGTGGGCTCGTCGAGTAGCGCGCTCGGTTCACCCGAACGCCAGATGCGAATCCCTCTGATGGGGGATGCGCTCCGGCGACCACGCGAGCAGTCTTTCGCGACTACCAGACAACGCCTCCACCCCGGGTTGCTGCGTAGGACAGAAAGCGGATCAATGAACGGTGCATGTGGACATCCTTCCGGGGAGCGGTTTCAGATGCATTGCCGTAACCACCGTACCCAGTCATGCAGGGAGGCTATAGACCGAATTTGGCGTTGATGGCATCCTCCATTCCGCGTAGCCCCGCATGGCGTCGATGGTCCCTCGAGACTCGAACACGGGGCTATACGGCGGCCCTCGTAGCAGCTGCGGCCCTAACCGCAGTCGCAATCTGGCGATCAAACCTCCCCATAGAGGCCCCCTGGTCGATTGCCGGACTGGCCGTCGTCGCGATTGTCGTTGAGCGCGGTCGAGTTCGGCTCGGTGACCGGCATGAGGAGTCGATATCCCTGCTTCCAACTCTATTTGCGGCCATGCTGGGCGGTCCGGCTGCCGGAATGATCGTTGGTGCAGCATCGTTTCTCGGAGACTTCAAAAGGCCGTACTCTCGTTGGGGGGTGTACACCTGTACGCGATCGCTCTCGGGAGTAGGTGCGGGACTCGTCGCACACACGATAGGTGTGTCGGG
>JANXXF010000258.1 GCA_025350775.1 Actinomycetes bacterium | reverse complement strand
TGCTCACCCAGGCCCCGGGCCTGGCCTCCGGGCGCCGTGACGCCCCGGCTTGGCCCGGGACAGCCCCGTCAGGGGCGCCAATTCACATCAAGCCTCTAGCGAGAGCCGCGCAGCCCTCTCCGCCACCGGCCGCGCAAGTAGCATCGTCCCGATATGGCGACGGTCCTTCTCGTCGGCGCAGGCCTGCACCAACGGCGCGCGATCCTCCGGGCACACGAGCTCGGGATCCGCGTCGTCGCGGTGGACGGCCAGCCGGATGCCGCGGCGCTGCCGCTCGCCGACCACGGCTACGTCGTCGACTTCCGTGACCTCGACCGGCTCGCCGAAATCGGGCGCGAGCACGGCGTCGAGGGCGTCCTCACCGTGTCGGCCGACCGCGCGGTGCCCGTCGTGGCCGCCGTCGCCGAGCTGCTCGGGCTGCCGGGGATCGGCCGCGAGACCGCCTTCGTGATGAAGAACAAGGTCGCGATGCGCACGCGGCTCGCCGAGCACGGGGTGCCGCAGCCGCCGTTCGCGGCGGCGCGCACCGTCGCGGAGGCCCGCGCCGCTCTCGCCTCCGTCGTCGGCTTCCCGGCCGTGATCAAGCCGTCCGACTCGGGTGGGCAGCGCGGCGTCTTCTTCGTCGAGTCGATGGTCGACGCCGAGCGCCACGCGCAGGAGGCGATCTCCGAGTCGCCCAGCGGGGAGGCGATCGTCGAGGGCTTCCTGCCCGGCATGGAGCTGAATGGCATCGTCGTCGCGCGCCGAGGCGAGCCGGTCACGCTCACGCTCTCCGACCGGCGACGGCCGCCCGGGATCGGCTTCGGCGTCGGCTGGATCCACCTCTACCCGCCGAGCCTGCCGCCCGAGCAGGTCGCCGAGGCCGACCGCGTCGCCTGCGCCGCCGTCCGCGCGCTCGGCCTGCGCGACGGCATCGCCTTCCCCCAGCTGATCGCCGGGCCCGACGGCGCCGTCCAGATCGTCGAGGTGGCGGCGCGCATCCCCGGCGGCCAGATGGCCGACCTGGTGCGCCACGCCGTCGGCGTCGACCTGCTCGAGGTGGCGTTGCGCCAGTGCCTGGGCGAGGAGATCCCCGACTCGCTCGTCCTGCCGCGCTTCCGCCAGCCGCTCTGCATCCGCTTCCTCACCGCCGAGCCAGGCCCGTTGCAGGCCGGGCGCGTCACCGCGATCGGCGGTCTGGACGGGGTGCTCGCGGCGCCCGGCGTCGTGCAGGCCGAGCTCTACTTCGGCGTCGGCGAGGAGATCCGGCCGGTGCAGGTCGACGCCGACCGCCGCGGCTACGTGATCGCCACCGCCGACACCAACCTCGAGGCGCTCGAACGGGGAGAGGCCGCCGCCCGCCGCTTCGAGATCGAGGTCGAGCCGACGGTCGCCACGAGCAAGCACCGCTGCGAGTTCGGGCTCGGCCACTACCGTGAGCTGCTGGCGGCGGCGAAGGCGGGCGGCTACCGCTTCGCGCTCTTCGACCACGACCCGCGAGCCGGCGACCTGTTCCTCCGCCACGACGTCGACTTCTCGCTGGAGGCCGCCCTCACCGTCGCGCGCCTCGACCACGAGCTCGGCGCCCGCGCCACCTTCTTCCTGATGCCGGACAGCCTGTTCTACAACCTCGCCTCCGCCGAAGGGCGGGCCGCCTTGGCCGAGCTGCGCGCCCTCGGGCATGCGGTCGGGCTGCACGCCCGCTGGCCCGAGGTCGAGCTCGACGGACGCTTCGACCCGGTCATCGCCTGGCACAACCCCAGGCCCGAGCACATCAGCGACCCGGTGCCCGGCGTCCTCAACGTGATGGAGCTGCGCTTCGCCCTCAACTACCGCTCGGAGTCGAACCAGCGCTGGCGGCAGGGATGCCCGCAGGAGGCGCTCCAGGCGGGCGAGTTCGAGTGGCTGCAGCTGCTGCTCCACCCCGAGATCTGGGCGTATCCGGGAGCCACGATGGGCCCGACGATGCAGGCGATGCTCGACCGCGAGCGCGAACGGCGCCTCGAGCAGCTCGCCGCTGATCGAATCGACCTCTCGTGAGCGCCGCCTCGTTCACGCCGCGCTCAGGCGGGCCGCTCACCATCCTCGTCTCGGCCGTCGGCGCGCCCGGCGCAGCCCGGCTGCTGCAGGGCCTGCGCGACAACGGCGAGCGCGAGGTACGGCTCGTCGGCACCGACATGGACGACCGCGCGATCGGCCGCCACCTCTGCGACGCGTTCCACCGCGTGCCGGCCGGCGGCGACCCCACGTTCGCCGACGCGATCCTCGACATCTGCCGCCGCGAGCGCGTCGACGTGGTGCTGCCCGAGTCGTCGTTCGACCTCGAAGGGCTGGCGCACGCGCGCGACCGCTTCGCCGACGAGGGGATCGCCGTGCTGGTCTCCTCGCCGGAGTCGATCACGCGGGCCAACGACAAGGGCGAGGCAGCGGCGCTGTTCGACCGGCTCGGCCTGCCCACCCCGCGGTCGTTCCGCGTGCAGGGCGCCGAGGCGGTGGGCGCCGCCGCCCGCGAGCTCGGCTACCCCGGCCGGCCGGTCTGCTTCAAGCCGGTCTTCGGCTCCGGGTCGCGCGGCTTCCGCATCCTCGACCCGACCGTCGACCGCGCCCACCAGCTGCTGCACGAGAAGCCCGGCGCCGTCGCGCTGCGCCTCGACGAGGCGCTGGAGCTGCTCCCCGCCGAGGGCGGCCCGGAGCTGCTCGTGATGGAGCTCGCCACCGGGCCGGAGCGAACAGTCGACGGCTTCGCCGACGGGAGCGGCATCGTGCTCGGCCACGCCAAGACGCGCGAGTCGGTGCGCTCGGGCCTCGCCATGTTCTTCGTCACGCTCGACGAGCCCGAGCTGATGGCGCAGTGCGAGCTGCTGATCGGCGAGCTCGGCATCGAGCACTTCTTCAACATCCAGTTGATCGGCCCGCACTTCATCGAGGTCAACCCACGGATCTCGACGATCGTCTTCCAGAAGGACTTCAACCTGCCCTGGATCGGCGTCAAGTGGGCGCTCGGGCTTGTCTCGACCGGCGAGGCGAAGGCGCAGGCCGCGCAGATCCGGCCCGGCCGCACCGCGCTGCGCTACTACGACCAGATCGAGTACGACGCCTAGCCCCGTGGCCGACCGCCCCGCGAGCGGCCGCCGCGGCGACGGCGACCCGGGCGGCGACCCAGGCGGCGACCGCCCCCTGCGCGTCACCCACTGCCCCGTCAACACCGCGGGCGTCCCGTGGCAGAACGTGCAGGCGCTGCGCCGCCGCGGCGTCGACGCGCGCCTCGTCGTGTTCGAGCGCGGCATCCTCCACCCCGAGGCCGACTGGTCGCTCAACCGGCCCGCCTCCGGCTTCCTCCGCCGCCAGGCCGTGCAGTGGCGTGCGCTGGCGAAGCTGCTGCCCGAAACCGACGTCTTCCACTTCTACTTCGGCCTGACGCTCGTGCCCAAGTCGGTGCAGTTCCCGATCCTGCGGGCGCTGCGCAAGAAGTCGGTCTACCACTACCTGGGCACCGACATCCGCGGCAAGACGCCCACACAGCTCGCGTATGGCAAGCGCGCGAACGCCGAGATCGTCGGCTCGTACGACGCGATCCGCTGGGTGCCCGAGGCGCACGTCCTGCCGGTCGGCGTCGACCTGACGCCCTTCACCCCGGCGCCGCCCTCCGACCGAGCTCGCCCCCTCGTCGTGCACGCGCCGTCGAGCCGCGCGAAAAAGGGAACCGAGCATGTGATCGCCGCGTGCGCGCAGCTCCCGGTCGACCTGCGCCTCGTCGAAGGCCTCCACCATGAGCAGGCGAAGCGGCTCTACGCCGAGGCCGACATCGTCGTCGACCAGCTCCACGTCGGCTGGTACGGCCTCTTCGCGATCGAGTCGATGGCGCTGGGCAAGCCGGTCGTGACGTTCCTGCACGACGAGGCCGTCCAGCGCAGCGAGGAGGCCTTCGGCTGCCGGGTGCCGATCGTGTCGGCCACGGCGGAGACGCTCGTCGAGCGCCTGCGTCCGCTCGTCGAGTCGGCGGAGCTGCGGCGGCGCATCGGCGCCGAGAGCCGCGCCTACGTCGAGCGCGTCCATGACGTCGAGCGCATGACCGACCGCCTGCTCGACATCTACGCTCAACTCTGACGTGAAGCTGCTCGTGACCGGTGGCTCGGGCTTCCTCGGCTCCGAGCTCGTGCGCCAGGCCAGCGACGGCGGCTGGGAGGTCGCGGCGACCTACCGCTCGCGGCCGGTCGAGGGCGCCGTGCCGCTGGACGTCACCGACGCGGACGCCGTCGAGGCGCTCGTCGCGCGCGTCCGCCCCGATGTCGTCGTGCACACCGCCTACGTGCTCTCGGGCCCGGCGCTCTGGCAGATCACCGCCGACGGCGCGGCCGCCGTCGCGCGGGCGTGCGAGCGCCACGGCGCCCGCCTCGTCCACCTCTCCAGCGACCTCGTCTTCGACGGCAGGCGCGGCGGCTACACCGAGGCCGACCCGCCCCGGCCGGTCATCGTCTACGGCGAGGCGAAGGCCGCCGCCGAGCGCCTCGTCACCGCCGCGTGCCCCGGCACGCTCGTCGTTCGCACCTCGCTGCTGCTCGACTCCTCGCTCGGCTTCGGCCCGCAGGAGGCACGGCCGCTGGCCGCCGCCCGCGGCAAGCTCGACATGGGCTTCTTCAGCGACGAGCTGCGCAGCCCGGTGTCGGTGCGCGACCTGGCGGCGGCGCTGCTGGAGGTCGGCCCGCGCCGCGATCTCGCCGGGCCGCTGCACCTGGCCGGCGCCGACACGATCGACCGCCACGAGCTGGCGCGCCTCGTCTGCCTGCGCCACGGCGTCGACCCGGCCCCGCTGCGCGCCGCCTTCGCCGCCGACCTGCCCGAGCTGCGCCCGCTCGACTGCTCGCTCGACTCGTCGCGAGCGGCCGCCCTCCTCTCGACGCGGCTGCGCGGCATCCGCGAGGTGCTGGTCGCCTGATGCTCCACCAGCTAAAGCGCCTCGGCAAGCACTCGCTCGTCTACGGGCTCGGCGGCCTCGTCTCGCGCATCCTCGCGATCCTGCTGCTGCCGCTCTACACCCGCTACCTGACGACGAGCGACTACGGTGCCATCGAAACGCTCGTCGCCGCTTCGGCCGTGCTCGTGACGCTGCTGCGGGCCGGCATCTCCTCGGCCTTCTTCCGCTTCTACTTCGACGCCGACACGGCCGCCGAGAAGACCCGCGTCGTGCGCACCGCCTTCTGGTTCACGATGGCGACAGCCACCGCCGGGCTGGTCGCGGGCCTCGCCGCCGCCGGGCCGATCTCGCAGCTGCTGTTCGCCAGCGGCGACCGCGCCGGCCTCGTCCGCGCGGCCTTCATCGGCCTGTGGGCGCAGATGAACTACGAGCAGATGACCTCGCTGTTTCGGGTCGAGGAGCGGTCGGCGCAGTTCGCCGTCGTGTCGGTCGCCAACGTGCTGATCACGATCGTGGCGACGATCGTCCTCGTCGTCGGCTTCCACCAGCACGCGCTCGGCGTGATCGTCGGCAACTTCATCGGCACGCTCGCCGTCTACCTGGTGCTGCTCGGCTACCGCCGCTACCAGCTCGGCCTCGAGTTCGATCGCGGTCTGTTGCGTGAGATGAACCGCTTCGGCCTGCCGCTCGTGCCCTCGGCGCTGTTCCTCTGGGGCATCAACTTCTCCGACCGCCTGTTCCTCGTCAAGTACATCGGCCAGGGCGAGGTCGGCCTCTACTCGATCGGCGTGCGGCTGGCGTCGGCGATCGTCTTCCTGCAGTTCGCCTTCCGCACGGCCTGGCCCGCGTTCGCCTACTCGATCAAGAGCGACGACGAGGCGAAGCGCACCTACGCGTGGGTGCTCACCTACATGGTGCTGATCACCTGTTGGATCTCGCTCGCGCTGGGCGTGCTGTCGCCCTGGCTGGCGCGGCTGCTGACGAAGCCGGAGTTCTACGGCGGGGCGCGCGTCGTGTCGCTGCTCGCGTTCGCGGGGGTCGCGTTCACGGCGTACTCGGTGGTGGCGATCGGCGTCGGGCGCACGCGCAAGACGCAGTTCAACTGGGTCGTCACCGGCGTTGCGGCCGCGCTCAACATCGGGCTGAACTTCGCGCTGGTGCCGCGCTACGGGATGATCGGCGCGGCGATCTCGACCGTCGTCGCCTATGTCGTGATGTTCGTGGCGATGACCTGGAACGCGCAGCAGGTGTTCCCGGTGGCGTACCAGTGGCGGCGCGTCGTGACGGCGGCGGGAGCGGCCGTGGCGCTCGACGTCGTCGGCGAGGCGGTGGGCGTCGGCCTGCCGATCGCCGTCGTGCTCGTTGTCGCGTACCCCGTCGTGCTCGGGGCGCTCGGCTTCTACACGCCGGGTGAGCGGCGGCGGCTCGCGGCGCTCGGGCGGCGGCTCGTGCCGTCCCGCTAGGGAGGCCCGGGCCGCCGCCCGCCGCGGCTGGGTGCCGACGTCGCCGCCGGCGCCCGGGTCAGTGGCTCATCGTCCCGCCAACGTTGCCGACGTTGAGCAGGCCCACGAGGCCGAGGTCGACGCTGGCGAAGGAGTGACTGACGAACGGGTAGAGGCCGGGCTCGTCGATCTTGACGTCGAAGACGGCGCCGCCGCCGGCCGGCACCAGCACGGTCTGCACGTTGCGCTCGTACTGCGTCAGGTCGGCGTTGACCCAGGCCCGGTTGAGGATCGTGCCGACGATGTGGAACGCCGTGTTGAGGCTCGGTCCTGCATCGACGACCCAGAAGCGCACGGTGTCGCCGGGATCCGCGGTCAGCGGCGCCTTGACGTACTGGCCCGCGTAGCCGTTCCAGGTCACGAAGTCGGGCTGCACGGCGCGCGCCTTGCCCATGCTCAGCGTGGCCGGCGTCTTCAGGCCGTCACCGTTGAGGTACCACTCGCTCGAGACCAGCACGTACTCGCGGTCGGCCTTCGGCAGCGGCGTGGTCGGCTCGACGACGATGGCGCCGTACATCCCGTTGGCGATGTGCGCGAGCACCGGCTTGGTGCCGCAGTGGTACATGAACACTCCCGCGTCACCCGCGGTGAACGTGTACCGGATCGACTTGCCGGGGTTGACGTCCTTGAAGGCGACGTTCGGCGCGATGCGGGCCGCGTGGAAGTCGACCGAGTGCGGGATCATGCCGTTGTTGGTGAGCGTCAGCTGCACCTTCTGGCCCTGGCGTACATGGATGACCGGGCCGGGTGCGCCGCCCGCGAAGCCCCACGCCAGGTACTTGACGCCGGGTGCGATCTCGACCTCGATGTCCTTGAGCACGAGGTGCACCTTGACGAGCGCCCCCTGCCGCAGCGGCGGCAGCTTCGCCGGGAACGGGATGTGGGCGCCGGTCGCGGAGACGTTGGCAACAGCGCTCGGCTGGGCCAGCTGGTGGCCACCGGCGGGCGCGCCGGCTGCTGCTGCGGCGAGCGCCAGCGCGCCTGCTGCCGCTGCAGCACAGGCGACACCTCGGCGGCGCCGGCGAGCGCCGTTCGTCGCGGACTCTTCGGGCTGGGTCATCGCAGGGCCTCCGTGGGGATTCGTCACGCCGGACATTTCTCACGAGTTATCTCGTTTGAATGGGCGGACAGGATCGGAGCTATCACCGATCTAACCGTGGACAACTACGGATCTCCTGCGACCAGGCGTCTGCAAGGCCGTCTCCCCTGCGGGTGGAGAATCCGGACGGTTCGCTGCAACAATTTCGGAGCGGTTCGCTCGACGCTCTCAGCTGAACCCGAGAGCCCTGCACCGCGCTTGCCTCTTGTGACTCTGTCGAGCGCGAGAACCGGACACCCTTCACAGCGGGTACGCGACTCACAGCACCGCTTCAGCACGATCCAGGCTTAGGCGCCCTGCCCCGATCCGTCGACGTGCTGGATGTCGATCTTCGCTGAGCGAACCGTCCGCCACGAGTCCCAGCTGATTTTGAGAATCACCAACGTGATGACAAGGCCGATGATCGGGTCAGCGATAGGCAGGCCGAGCCCGACCACGATCGCGCTTGCGATTACTCCGAGTGAGACGAAACCATCGATCCGTGCGTGGTTCCCGTCGGCGGTCATCGCCGCACTCGCAAGACGCTTCCCAGCGCGGAGGCGCACCTGGGCGGCGATCTCGTTTCCGATGAACCCAATCACTCCGGCGCCTGCAAGAATCCAGAGGTGCGTGAGTTGCTGAAGGTGGATGAAGCGGAGGATCGTCTCATAAAGCGCGACACAAGCGGAGACGAAGATCGCGAGCACCACAGCTAACCCAGCAAACTTTTCGCCTATTGCGCTCCTTAGAAAGAACGCGATCCCGAGTGGCACGGCCGTTAGCGCATCGCCGAAGTTATGGATGAGATCTGCGAGTAGGGCCACCGAACCAGAGAGGAAAAAGATCAGCAGCTGACCGACTGCCGCGATCCCCAAAACGAGCAGGCTGATCGAGACAGCCCTTAGGCCTTCGCGTGAGCGCAGGATCGACCGATCTACTAGGCCATGCGAATGCCCGTGCCCGCCTTCGCCGTGGTCATGGTCATGGTCATGGTCATGGTCAGCGTGGGCGCTCTCCTCACCACCCCCACTCTGACTCAGCTCGTGCGTGTGCCCACCGGCGTGGGAGCCGTGTTCGTCTTCATGAGCTGCATGCCCTTCGTGCGCGCGACTCACGGGATCAGCTCCTTGGCGGCGTGGCCGATTTGCAAATGGGCGACATGGTTCAGCGCTTCCTCAAGCAAGACCCCAACGTGCGAATCGTGCAGCTCATAGAGCACGTTTCGGCCCTGACGCTCCCCTACTACGAGACGGAGATAGCGCAGCACGCGCAACTGATGGGACACCGCCGACTGTTCCATGCCAATGGCGGCAGCCAACTCCGTGACGGAACAAGGGCCCTCTTGGAGATGGGCGAGGATCCGCACGCGACTGGGAGTCGATAGGGCCTGCATCGTCTCGGCGACGAGTTCCGCGGCCTGGGCGTCAATGACCCCGGCTCCTTGCTGTTTGTGTTCCAGCTCGTGCCCCATCCAAGCAATATACATGATCGCCTGTTCATTCGTGCGGGTTTAACGAACTGCGTTTCTGACGCACCAGAGCGACCTGATCGGGTCGAGGCTGCGTGCACCCTGCGGAGAGCGGGGGGCGCAAAGGGTAGAAATGGGCCCCTTTGGCTTAGATAAGCCAAAACGTGTTGCGGTCTACTTGAGAACAACGGGGTTCGGGGCGCAACCTGTGAACAACACGACCCGCTTCGGGGTGGGTCGCGAAAAGAGTCGTTTTACAGGTGTTTCTGAGTCCTCTCTGCCTGAGCACAACTGTGAAAATGGCCTGTCTCTACACGAACACGCGGTACACCTGAAACACCTCGGCGTAGGCGCGGCCGACGTTCGTGCCGTGCATCTTCGCGAGGCTGCGGATGTAGTCCGGATCCGAGTAGCGGCGATGCTGCTGTGACGCGTAGCAGGACGTCGCCTCGACCTTGCGCTCGACGTGACGCGCCTCGAGCGAGGTGTACCACTGGTACGAGAACTCGAGGTTGTTCCAGGGGATCTCGTAGCCCAGCACGGTCGTCCGCTTGAAGGCGCGCAGGCCCTCGGCGGCGATCACCTGATGATCCTGGTGGAGATCCTGGAGGCACGGCTGGAACACCGCGTCGGGCCGCCACTCCTCGCCGATGCGGATGAGCAGCTCGAGGATGTCCTGCCGGTGCTCGGGGAACGTGCGCACCTCGAAGTCGTGCACGGTAAGGTTCGCCTCGGGGACGCCGAGCACGGCGGTCGCCTCGCGCACCTCGCGCGCCAGCGTGTCGGGCGGGAACCCCGGCGGCAGCGACTTGGTGGCGATCGAAAAGGCGACGTAGCGGACGTCGACGCCGGCCTCGGCGAGGCGCGCCATCGTGCCGCCGCAGCCGAACTCGCCGTCGTCGGTGTGCGGCGCGAGGACGAGGACACGCTCCCAGCCGGCGATCACGCCGCGGGCTCCGGGACGGGTGGCGCGGCGCCGCGCAAGGCCGCCGCCGGCTCCGGTGAGGCCTCGCCAGCGCCGGCGGCGCTACCGCCGGCACGCGCCACGCACGCGGCTAGCCCGAGGGCGGCCCAGGTCATGGGATCCTCGAAGAGCGCGTTGTAGCCGAGGCTGTGCACGGAGATGGCGAGGAGCGTGAGACCGAGAACGAGCGAGGCGGGAGCGGCGACGCCGGAGCGGCGGGCTTCGCGGAAGGGTAGCCCGAGCGCGGCCACGCCGAGCCAGAGGAGCAGCGCGAGCCCGATGACGCCCTCCTCGGCCGCGACCGTGACGACGGTGGTGTGCGATGCCGCGCGCTTCGGGTCGCGGCCGTTGAGGCCGGTGCGATCGGCGTACGCGCGCACGAAGCCACCGACGCCGACGCCGCCGATCGGGCTGTCGAGCGCGATGCGGATGCCCTCGCGCACGAGCTTGCCGCGCCCGCTCGTCACGTCGGCGAGGAGTGTGGGCGCGGGCACCGCGGCGACGCCGTTGCTCGCCCCCGCCGCTGCCGTCCGTGCCGGCCCGGGCACCCCGGCGACGGCGACCACGGCCAGCAGCGCCACCGCGCCCGCCACCGCGCCGGCGCGCGGCCGCAGCAGCACCACACCCGCAACGACGCCTGCCACGAGCAGCGCGACGAAGCTCGACTGCGAGAACGAGAAGAGCAGGCCGACCCAGGTTACGGCCACGGCGCCCGCGGCGACCAGGCGCGCCCGCCCGGCCGGCCCGCGCACCGCCACGACGAGGCTCGCGAGTGCCGCCACCACGAGGAAGCGCCCGTAGATCGACGGATCCCAGAACAGCGAGTTGACGCGGTAGAACGGCTGATAGGCGTTGCCGACGATTACCTTCGGGTTCCAGAACACATCGTGGGCGGCGTACTGGTAGATGCCGATCAACGCCAGCAGCAGCCCCATGCCGGCGAGCTGGAGGTAGAGCCGCGTCAGCAGCCGGGGCCGCCAGGGGAGCCGCGCCAGCGCCAGCGCGAGCAGCCCGAAGGGGAGGAAGAAGAAGAGCAGCGCGACCGCGCCCTTCGTCAGGTCGTGCGTCCAGCAGAGCGTGATGCCGGTCCACGCGACGAAGGCTGCGAGCGGCAACGCGAGCGGTCCGAGCTCACGCGTGCGGCCGTCACCGCGCCACAGCTCCAACGCCAGCCCGGCGGCGGCGGCGGCGACCACCAGATAGAGCGGCACGAGCAGCATCGCATCGGTCGACCCCACCGAGACCGGGATGCGAGCGGGGATCAGCAGCAGGGTGAGGAATGCAAGCGCCCAGGGCCAGCGGCGCAGCGCGACCGCGCCGGCGGCCGCGAGGACGATCCCCGCCACGCCTCCTGCCACCAACACCCCAGGGTGGCCCGCAGGCGCCAGGAAGAGCGCCAGGAAGAGCGCGCCGAGCGCCCAGGCGGCGAGCCCGAGCAGGCGGCGCACGCGCGACCGCGCGACGAGCAGGAGCGCCAGCCCGAGGCAGCCGAGCGGGCCGCCGATGTGGGCAAGCACAGTCACCGGCGCGCCCCGATCCGCTGCGGCACCGAGCGGTTGCCGGCGAGGTCCTCGGCGGCCAGCGTGACCGGGCCCGAGCGGGCGCCGGCAGCCGCCAGCGTCGCCGCCGCCAGGCGCAGCGTGTAGTCGAGGCGGACGCGGTAGGTGCGGGCCACCCGCACCCCGCCGACGCTGAGCAGGCCTCGCGCCGGCTCGTTCAGCCGGTAGTGGACGACAAGCGGGCCAGGCCCCCCGAGCCGAGGTGTGGCCACGAGGATCACCTGCGGCGGCTGCGTGTCCAGCGCGATCCGGTTTGGCAGGACGATCGCGCGGTCGGCGTCCTCGAGCTCGACGCGCGGCCGGTATTCGCCGTCAGGAGCACGCGCGCCGCCGTCCAGCCTGCCGTTCCAGGCCCACTCGTGGCTGCCGGCCGGCACGCGGTGCCGGCTGCTGAAGAGCACCCGCACGGTGCGGCCGCGGCTGTCCTGGATAGCGATCACGACGCGGTCGGCCCGGCGCAGCCGGAAGGCGATGCGCGCCGTCCGCGTGTCGCAGCCGCACACCGGCGAGAAGGTCTTCGCGACCTGCGTCTGCAGGATCGGGCTGGGGCTCGTCTTGAGGGTCTGGGTGACGCCGAAGGCTGCTGCAGTACCCGCCAGGAGGGCGAGAACGAGCAGGATCGGGCCGAGGCGGGCCAAAGCCCCGCGATTCTAGTCGCGGGCGCAAGCCGGCGATCAGGGGGAAGGCACGCCGAGGGCGTCGATCGGGGGGGCAGTGGTCGCGCGCGCGATCGGGCCGCGGCGGTACAGCACGAACTGGCGGAGCCCGTACACGACGAGGGCGGCGACCATCAGGCCCAGGCCGATGACGACGATCCAGGAGCTGCCAGGCACGTCGAGCAGCTTCAGGCCCGACAGCGAGAGGGTGGTGGCCAGGGCGACGCGCAGCGCACGGTCGGGTAGCCGAATCATCACGTGGCTGCCGGCGAACACGCCGGGGATCGAGCCGATCAGCAGCCAGCCCGTGGCTCTCAGGTCGACGTTGCCGGCGACGAGGTGGCCGGCGCCGGCGACCCAGAGCAGCGCCGCCGCGTGGAGGATGTCGGTGCCGACGACCGTTGCCGTGGCGATCGGGAAGACGACGAGCATGGCGAGACCGAAGAACGTGCCCGAGCCGACCGAGGTGAGCCCAACGACGAAGCCGCCGATCAGGCCGATCACGATGGCGATCGCCTTGCCGCGGCGGTCGAGCACGAGCGGGCCTGCGGGCGCCCGCTTGCGCATCAGCGCTTTGATCAGGAAGCCGAGCCCGCAGACGAGCAGCGCGACCCCGAGGATCTGCTTCTGCAGGGTCTCGATGCCCTTGCCGTAGTGCCGCTCGAGCCACGTCGCGACGAAGACGCCGACGAGCGACAGCGGTGCCGAGCCGATCAGCATCCACAGGGTCAGGCGCCCGCTGACGGTGCCGAGCCGGCGGTGCCGCCAGGCGCCGAACGACTTGAAGATGGCGCCGTGCAGGATGTCCGTGCCGATGGCGGTGGACGGCTTGAAGCCGAAGAGCAGCACGAGGATCGGTGTCATCAGCGAGCCACCGCCCATGCCTGTGGCGCCGACGAGGGCGCCGATCAGCAGCCCGACGAGGGAGAGCTTCCAGTTCACGGACACACTGTAGCGCACACTCGCTTATGGATCGCATAAGTACCTGATATGATTCCGACCGTGTCCGGCCCGTCCCTCGATATCGAGTCACTCGCCAGCGAGCACGGCGGCGAGTCGCTGTCCGCGCAGGAGGTCGTCGCCGCCATGGTCGAGCGCTTCGGCCGCCGCGTTGCCCTTGCCTGCTCGTTCCAGAAAGAGGAGGCCGTCCTGCTCGACATGCTGCTGCGGGTCGATCCGCAGGCACGCGTCTTCGCGCTCGACACCGGCGTCCTCTTCCCCGAGACCTACGCCACCTGGCGCGCGGTCGAGCAGCGCTACGGCATTACCGTCGAGGCGGCGCAGGGGCCGTCGCTCGGCCTGCAGGCAGCTGCCCACGGCGAGGCGCTGTGGGAGCGCAAGCCCGATCTCTGCTGCGCCATCCGCAAGGTCGAGCCGCTGACCCGCACTCTCGGCGAGCTGGACGCCTGGATCGTCGGCGTCCGCCGCGACCAGTCGCCCACCCGTGCCCACGCGCAGAAGATCGCCTGGGACGATCAGTTCGAGATCTGGAAGGCGAGCCCGCTCGCCGACTGGTGTGACGAGTGCGTCTGGGAGTACATCCACGCGAACGCGCTACCGTACAACCCGCTGCACGACCGGGGCTACTCGTCGATCGGCTGCACCTATTGCACCAGGCCCGGTGCCGGCCGCGAGGGCCGCTGGGAAGGGTCGGAGAAGACCGAATGCGGGCTGCACAAGCGTTGAGCACTGTCACCCACCTCTCCCATCTCGACGAGCTCGAGGCCGAGGCCATCCACATCCTCCGCGAGGTGGCGGCGGAGCGTGAACGCCCGGTGCTGCTGTTCTCCGGCGGCAAGGACTCGATCGTGCTGCTGCGACTCGCCGAGAAGGCGTTCCGTCCCGGCCGCTTCCCGTTCCCCGTCATGCACGTGGACACGGGCCACAACTTCCCCGAGGTCGTCGAGTACCGCGACCGGCGCGCCCGCGAGATCGGCGAGCGCCTGATCGTGGCGTCGGTGCAGGAGTCGATCGACAGAGGGCGCGTCGTCGAGCAGACCGGCCCGCGCGCCTCACGCAACCAGCTGCAGACGACGACCCTGCTCGACGCGATCACGGAGCACCAGTTCGACGCGGCGATCGGCGGTGCCCGTCGCGACGAGGAGCGCGCCCGCGCCAAGGAGCGCATCTTCTCGTTCCGTGACGACTTCGGCCAGTGGAACCCGCGCGCCCAGCGCCCCGAGCTGTGGAACCTCTACAACGCGCGCATCCGCAAGGGCGAGCAGATCCGCGTCTTCCCGATCTCCAACTGGACGGAGCTCGACGTGTGGCAGTACATCGCCCAGGAGGGCATCGAGCTGCCGTCGATCTACTTCGCCCACCAGCGCGAGGTGTTCCGCCGCGACGGGATGCTCTATGCCGCGAGCGAGGTCGTCGAGCGCTACTCGGACGAGGAGCCATTCGAGGCGACCGTCCGCTTCCGCACCGTCGGCGACATGTCGTGCACGGGCGGTGTGCTCTCGACCGCTGCGACGATCGAGTCCGTGGTCGCCGAGATCGCCGCCACCCGTATCAGCGAGCGCGGCGAGACCCGCGCCGACGACCGCGCCTCCGAGGCCGCGATGGAGGACCGCAAGCGTGTCGGCTACTTCTGATCCCGTGACCGGCGCCGGGCCTGTCGCCTCGATCGCCGCCGGCGGCCTGCTGCGGCTCGTCACCTGCGGCTCGGTCGACGACGGCAAGAGCACGCTGATCGGCCGCCTGCTCTACGACACCAAGCAGGTGCTGGCCGACCAGCTCCAGCACATCGAGGAGACGAGCGAGCGCCGCGGCGACGGCTACGTCAACCTCGCCCTGCTGACGGACGGCCTCCGTGCCGAGCGGGAGCAGGGCATCACGATCGACGTCGCCTACCGCTCGTTCGTCACGCCACGCCGCCGCTTCCTGCTGGCCGACGCGCCGGGCCACGTGCAGTACACACGCAACATGGTGACCGGCGCCTCCACCGCCGACCTCGCGATCGTCCTCGTCGACGCGCGCCACGGCGTCGTCGAGCAGACGCGCCGCCACAGCGCGATCGCGTCGATCCTCGGCATCCCGCACGTCGTCGTCGCCGTCAACAAGATGGATCTCGTCGACTTCTCGCAGGAGCGCTTCCACGAGATCGCCCGCGACCTCGACGCGCTGGCCGGGCAGCTCGGCATCCGCGACCTGCGGGTCATCCCGATCGTGGCCCTGCACGGCGACAACGTCGTCGATGCGTCGGAGCGGATGCCCTGGTACGGCGGCCCGATCCTGCTCGACTACCTCGACAGCGTCGAGCTCGACGACGACCGCGCCGCCGGCCCGCGCCGCTTCCCCGTGCAGTGGGTGATCCGCCCGATGGCCGAGGAGCACCACGACTACCGTGGCTACGCCGGCCAGATCGCCGGCGGCGTCTGGGCGCCCGGCGACGAGGTCATCGTGCTGCCATCGGGGCTGCGCACGACGGTCGCAGCGATCGACACGCTCGACGGCCCGCTGCCGCAGGCCCACTACCCCCAGTCGGTGACCCTGCGGCTGGCCGACAACATCGATGTCGCCCGTGGCGACCTGCTGGCCGACCCGGCCGCTCCGCCCGTCGTCGCCCGCGAGCTGGAGGCGACGCTCTGCTGGATGAGTGAGCGCCCCGTGCAGCCCGGTGCCCGCCTCGCGATCAAGCACACGTCACGCTGGGCGCGAGCCATCCTCGATGAGATCGTGGCCGTCGTGGACATGGACTCGCTGGACGAGCGGCCGTCGCCCGGCCAGCTCGTGCTCAATGACATCGCCCGCGTGCGCCTGCGCCTCAGCGAGCCGCTGCTCGTCGACCCCTACGCCGAGAGCCGCATCACCGGCGCGTTCATCCTGACCGACGAGGCGACGAACGACACCGTCGCCGCCGGCATGGTCATCAGCGCGACGGCGTAACGACGAGGCAGCCGCAGGGCGCGCATCAGCGCGTCAAGATGCCCGACTCGGGCAGGTCGCGCCAGGACGGCGGCCGCCACCGCGCGGCGCCCGCCCGCTACGCCTCGTCCACCAGGAACTTCTCAAGCGTGTCTCCGCGCAGTCCCAGCCGCAGCGTCTCCAGCGGGATTACCTCATCGGCAGGGATGTTGCCGAGGTTGACCTCCGGCCCGAACTGCTTGATGAACCAGGCCTGCGACGACTTCGACGGCGCCTCCCAGATGAGGTCGTGGAAGTCGATCGAGTGGACGATCTCGTCGACGAGGCCGGTGCGCATCTCGCCCGTCGGCCGGTAGATGCCGGAGGTGCCGCCCTCGCGTCCCTCGGTGATCACCTTCCAGGCGCCCGCCGCCTTCTCCTCCTTGATCCACTCGACCCACTGGTAGGGGGCGAACACGACCTCGGAGTCCTTCGAGCCTACCTCCGAGAGCACGATGAAGTCGCGCGCGAAGTCGGCGATCAGCGCCAGCTTCTCCTCGCGCGGGATGTCCAGCGTCCCGTCCGAGATCTCGACGTGGCCGAAGCGGAAGTGGGCGAGCCACGACTTGAACTCGTCGAGCTTGCCGCGCGCGTACACCGCCTCGAACATCGTGCCGCCGCATACCACGGGCGTCTCGAACGAGCGGTACAGCGCGATTTTCTTCTCGAGGTTCTGGGTGACGTATGAGGTGCCCCAGCCGAGCTTGACGATGTCGACGTACTCGCCCGCGGTGTCGAACAGGCCCTCGATCTCGCGCAGGTTCAGGCCCTTGTCCATGACATGGGTGAGGCCGGCCTGGCGCGGCTTTGCCGGGCGCGCGGGCAGGTTCAGGAAGCCGGGGTCGAAGTCCGCGGCGCGGGGCGCCCCGTCGTTAGAGACGGGCATACAGCTCCTCGAGCTTCACGCGCGCGGCGGCCTGCACCTCGCGGTAGACGGAGCCGCCGTGGGCGTCGATGCCGACGATCAGGGGGCCGAAGTCCTTGACACGGAACTTCCACAGGCACTCGGGCATCAGCTCCTCCCAGGCCACCTCCTCGATCTCCTCGATCTGGGTCGTCTCGAGGGCCGCCGCGCCGCCAACGATCGCGAAATAGACCATGCCGAGGCGCTGCATCGGCTCGATCGCCTCGTCGGGGAAGCCGCCCTTGCCACAGATCGCGCGGACGCCGTACTGCGCTCCCAGCGGCTCGGTGAAGCGCACCATGCGGGCGCTCGTGGTTGTGCCGATGCAGATCTTCTCGTACCTGCCCGGCCCGAGCTTGCGGACGTTGGGCGCCGTGTGCAGCAGGAAGGCACCGCCGAGGTCCATGGGCGGCGGCACGCCCTCGTCGAAGATCCGGATCTGGGTGCGGTCGCGGATGCCGATGATGTGGCCCTGGACGGTGACCTCGTCGCCGGCTCGCAGCTGGAGGATCTCCTGCGGGTCGGTGATCGGGAAGGTGAGGGTGTGCTGTGCCATGGGTTCCCGCCTGCTCTCTAGAAGTCGCGGTCGAAGGTGGCGCCGCCGTCCGCGGCGATGTGGACGCTGGCGCGGCGGGCCGCCCAGCACTGGTAGTTGACGGCGACCGGGTTGAGCGTCATGTGCGTGTCGGCGTGCTCGATGTGGCACTGCAGCACGGTGACATCGCCGCCGAGGCCCATCGGGCCGATGCCCGTCTCGTTGAGCAGGCCGTACAGCTCCTCCTCGAGCTGCGCGACGACCGGGTCGGGGTTGCGCGTGCCGACCGGACGCGTGATCGCCTCCTTGGCCAGGTACAGCGCGTAGTCGGCCGAGCCGCCGATGCCGATGCCGACGATGCCGGGCGGGCACGGCTTGCCGCCCGCGCCGACGATCGACTCGAGCACGAACCGCTTGATGCCGTTGACGCCGTCGGCAGGGACGCACATCTTGAGGAAGCTCATGTTCTCGGAGCCGGAGCCCTTCGGCACGCACTTCACGTCGAGACCGTCCCAGTCGGAGATGAACTCCCAGTGGACGATCGGCAGGCGGTAGCCGATGTTGGCACCGGTGTTCTGGCGCGTGATCGTGTGCACGGCGTTCGAGCGCAGCGGGTGCTCGATGGTGGCGCGCTCGGTGCCGTCGCGCAGCGCCTTGTAGATGTTGGCCGGGTGGAGTGGAAAGTGCTCGCCGACGCGGCAGGTGTAGACCGCGATGCCGGTGTCCTGGCAGACGAGGTTGTTTTCGCGCTCGGCGACCTCGATGTTCCTGTGGATGATCTCGAGCACGCGCTTGCCGGGGACGGACGTTTCACGGTCGCGGGCCGCCGCGAGCGCGTCGCGCAGGTCCTGCGGGATGTCCTTGAGGGCCCACACGTACAGGTGGGCGGCGGCGTCCGCGACGGCGCCCTGGATGTCGGTGGCGACCGTGCTCATGCCTTCGCTTTCTCCGCGGCAGCCCGGCCGGCACGCCGGCCGAACACGCAGCATTCGAGGAGGGAGTTGCCCATCATGCGGTTGCGCCCATGGGTGCCGCCGGCGATCTCGCCGGCCGCGTAGAGGCCCTCGAGCGTGGTCTCGGCATGCTCGTCGATGACGAGGCCGCCGTTCTGGTAGTGGAGCACCGGGTAGGTGAGGAGTGGCTCGACGAGCGGGTCGATGCCCGCGCCGCGGAAGCGCCGGAGCAGGTACGGGAGGGACAGGTCTGCATCTTCGCGCGAGATGCGCGTCGTGTCGAGGTATACCGCGGGGCGCCCATCGGGCGTCTGCACGCCGCGGCCCTCCTCGCACTCCCTGAAGATCGCCGCCGAGACGACGTCGCGCGGCCCCAGCGAGTCGGTGAACTCCTCGCGGCTCGCGTTGAGCAGGACGGCACCGTAGGCGCGGGTCGTCTCGGGGATCGCGTAGCCCTGCATCGTCTGCGGCCAGGAGCCGCCGTTCGGGTGATACTGCAGCGAGTCGAGATCGCGCGCTTCGGCGCCGGCCTCCAGGGCGATGCGCGTCACCTCACCGGTCGCGTTCGGGTGGTTCGTGGAGAAGACGCCGAGCTGCTGTGCCTCTGCGAAGCAGCGGCCGCCGGCGGCGAGAACGACGGTCGCGGCCTCTACCGTGACGAGTGAGCCGTCCTGGCCGAGTGTGGCCCGCCAGCCGCCGGCGAGCGGCTCGAGGCCGACCAGCGCGTGCTCCTGGAGCGCCAGCGCCGGGGAAGACTCGAAGGCGTCGCGCAGAGCCTTGGTGATGGCGTGGCCACTGCGGTCGCCGACCTGGAGCAGGCGCTTGCGCGAGGCGCCGCCGCAGCGGGCGAGGCGGTAGCCGCCGTTCTCGCGGTTGAAGCCGCAGCCGAGCTCCTCGAGCCAGTGGATCGCGCTCCGGCCGTCGCCGACGAGCGCCTCGACGAGGCGGAGGTCCGCGGTGTCGTGCGAGCTCTTGAAGATGTCGGCCGCGTGCAGCTCCGGCGAGTCGTCGTCGCCCAGCGCGGCCTGGATGCCACCCTGCGCCTTCGCGGAGTTGCAGGCCTGGAGCGAGCCCTTCGTGGCAAGGGCGACGCGGGCGCCGGCACGGGTGGCGGTCACGGCTGCAGCAAGGCCGGCCGCGCCACTGCCGATCACCAGCACGTCGTAGTCGCGGGAGCCGCCCATTCGATCACCAACTGTAGCAGCGCTGATGCCGATGATTAGCCTTCCTTATGACTATGGCGCTCACCAGATCGTCCGCAACAGGGCCTCGGCAGCCGCTGCCGTCACCGGGCGCGGATTGGCCCTGGCACCGTGGCGCCCGGCCGCCGCCGCCGCGATCGCCGGCAGGTCGGCCTCGGCGACACCGTGGTCGCGCAGCCGCTCGATGCCGCCGAGGCGGGCCAGCTCCTCGGCGCGGGCGGCGGCATCGGCAACGCCCATCGCTACGGCAAGGCGGCCGATCGCTGCGGCGGCCGCCTCGGCGTTGAAGCGCAGCACCGGCGGCAGGCAGAGCGCGTTGAAGGCGCCGTGAGGGCCGCCCGTCCAGCCACCGAGCGCCTGCGCGAGCGCGTGTGCAAGCGCGAATCCGGCACGCAGCGACGCGCCCGCGTGCAGCGAGCCCAGCAGCAGCTGTGTTCGCGCCTCGAGGTCATGACCGTCCGCGAGCACGGCCGGCAGCCACTCCGAGATCAACCGGGCGCCGGCCAGCGCGTCTGCGTCGGACTCATCGGTGCGGCCGGCGACGTACAGCGCCTCGGCGCAGTGGTCGAGCGCGTTGAGCGCGGTACCCGCAGACTCGCCGGCGGGCAGGTCGAGCGTGAGCAGCGGCTCGCACAGCACCGCGACCGTGAGCGCGCCGCCGCCACCCTCCTTGGTGCGCCGCTCGGGATCGCGGCTGCCGTAGAACGTCGTCCACTCGGCGCCGGAGTACGTCGTCGGAATCGAGATCAGGCGTAGCCCCGTTCCAGCGGACGTGGCCTTCGCAGTGTCGATGGCGCTGCCGCCGCCCAGCGCGATCAGGCCGTCCGCGCCGGCGCTGGTGGCTGCGGCGATGGCAGAGTCAATCCCGGCGCGCTGGGCGTGGCCGGCGGCGCCGTGGAAGCGGCGACCCTCGGGCAGAGCGAGCGGCAGCTCGACTCCACGCCAGCGGCCGGTCGAGACGAGCAGCGGGGCGCTGATGCCCAGCTCGGAGAGCAGACCGGGCAGCTCGTCGAGGCCCCAGCGGACGATCACGACGCCACCCCCGTCACCGCAGGAACCCCCGTCACCGTCGCCGCCGCCGCCACCGCCGCACCAGGCTCGGCGGCCAGCCGCTTGCGGGCGAACTCGAGAAACGCCTCGGCGGCGCGGCTCGCGGGCCGGCCGGCGGCGCGCACGAGCAGGAAGTCGCGTGTGGGCTCCAGCCCCGCGACGCGGGCCTCGGCGAGGGTGCCCGCTGCGAGGTCGGGCTCGATCGCGGCGCGCGAGATGAAGGTGACCCCGTAGCCGCCGAGCACCGCGGCCTTCACCGACTCCTGGAGGCCGAGCTCGAGGTGGACGTCGAGATCCTTGAGCCGGCGGCCGGCCTCGCGCAGCTCGTCCTCGATGATGCGGCGCACGCCGGCGCCCTCCTGCATCAGGATCAGACGCTCCTCGGCGAGCTCGTCCAGCTCGATCGTGCGGCCGGCGAAGCGGTGCGAGGCGGGGCAGGCGAGCACGACCTCGTCACGGAAGAACGGCTCGAAGACGACGGTGCGGCTCCTGGTCTGCGCGCCGACGACGCCGAGCTCGAGCTCGCGCCGGCTGACCTTGTCGATCACCGAGTCGGTGTCGAACACCGACAGCGCGACAGTGAGCCCGGGATTGCGTCGCTGCAGCTCGCAGAGCAGCAAGGCAAGGACGCCGCCGGCCGGTCCGGTCGAGGCCCCGATCTCGAGGCGACCATCCAGCACGCCGTCGTCGCCCTCCTTCAGCTCGTCGAGCAGCTCCGCCTCGAGCGCGAGCAGCCGGCGGGCGCCGCGGTAGAGGCGCAGCCCATCCTCGGTCGGCACGACGCGACGGCCGGAGCGGTCGAGCAGCTGCTTGCCGATGCGCTTCTCGAGCGAACGCACCTGGAGGCTGACCGCCGGCTGCGTCACGCCGAGCGCGGCCGCGGCCTGCGAGAAGCTCTTCTTCTCGACGACCGTGCAGAACGCGGCGAGCTGGCGCGTGTCCATAAGCAATCAGGGGATTATGTACTTGGCGAACCCAAACGTGCGTTCGCCGAGCGACTAGTCCCCCTGCCCCCTTTCAGAAATCCGCATGGACAGGAGGATAACGGATGCTTATTGGGTGTCAGACTCCGGCGGCCGACATGCCGTCAGAGGTTTCCTGTCAAGCAGGCGATGAGTTGCAATCGTTGTTTGACATTGCGGGTGTTGCCCTCTATGCTGGGCGGGAGATGAGCAGCTACATCGACCAAATACTGGCCTCAACGTCTGCCGAGCAAATCAAGCGGGAGCGCGTGGAAGCTGTGGCGGAAGTTGACGCGCTCAACAAGCGCATCGCCCTCCTCGACCTAATGATGGAACTGCACCAGGGGACGCCTGCCACGTACTCGAGCAAGCCCGTCCCGTCCGCCGTGCGCCCGCAGCTTCCCGAGGCGATCAAGCGCGTGATGCTCGAAGAGCCCC